>DASTLD010000508.1:0-13840 GCA_035715345.1 Longimicrobium sp. | reverse complement strand
GCGGGAGATCGCCGGGGCCGGCGGCGATGCCGTTCTCTGCGAGGCGGTCCTGGCCGGCGGACTCACGGACGAGGAGGTGGAGGACCTTTTCCGGGACGCACGCGCCGCGGACTACGCGCGGCTGGTGGAAGAAGCCGGTTCCCTGGCCGACGCACGGCGCGATGCGGAAGCTGGAGCCCCGCCGCATGCGGAGCTGGAGGTCTTGCGGCGGCGGCTGAAGGAGACGATCGCCATCGACTTCTTTGCCGCGCCCGGGCGGCGCGAGGCGGAGGCCGCCGTAGCCGCGCTGGAGCCTGCACCACGGGAGGCGGTGGGGGGCGGGTTCCGGGCCGCAGAGGAGCTGCGGGGCAGGACCTGGGTCACGCGCAGGGACGTCCACGTGGACCGGATCGCGAGCGCGTGGCTGGTCCGCCGCTTCGTGGACCCGGAGGCCCGCTTCCGCTTCGTCACCGGCCGGCGGCACCGCCCGGCCGAGGGCGAAGTGCGCTTCGACATGTTCGAGGGCGAGTTCACGCACGAGGGCGACCGCTGCACCTTCGAGGTGCTGCTGGACCGCCTGGGGCTGGACGATCCCGCGCTCCGCGCGCTCGCCGAGATCGTCCACGACGTGGACCTGAAGGACGGAAGGTTCGGCCGTCCCGAGGCCGCGGGTGTCGCGCGCCTGATCGACGGCATCGCCCGCGCGCACGCGGACGACGACGCCCGCATCGTGCGCGGCGGCGCGGCGTTCGACGACCTGTACGAAAGCTTCCGCGCCGCGTAGGCGCGGTGGGCGCTCTCCCGGATCGACTTCCCCAGAGCTTCTGTCATGGAAACGCTCCTGCTCACCCGCTCCGACGTGGTGCGGCTGCTGCCGCTGCCGCGCTGCATCGATGCCGTGGAGGCCGCCTTCCGCCTGCTGGGAGAGGGAAAAGCGCAGCCGCCGGCCACGCTGGCGGTCCACGCCGAAGGCGGCGCGTTCCACGGCAAGGCGGGGCTGCTGGCCTGGGGCGGCCGCGTGTACTTCGCGGGGAAGATCAACGGCAACTTCCCCGTGAACGCCCGGCGGGGACTGCCGACGGTCCAGGGGCTGGTGATGCTCTGCGATGGGAGCGACGGCCGCGTGCTCGCCGTGATGGACACCATGGAGCTGACGGCGCTCCGCACGGCCGCCGCCACCGCCGCCGCCGCGCGCGTCCTGGCCCGGCCGGGCGCGTCGGTGGCCGCGGTGATCGGGTGCGGGGTGCAGAGCCGCCACCAGCTGCGGGCGCTCGCGGCCGTGCTGCCGCTTCGCCGGGCCGCGGCGTTCGACCTCCAGCCGGAGCGCGCCCGCGCGTTCTGCCGGGAGATGGCGGACGAGCTGGGGATCGAGGTGACCGCCCGGCCGGACGCGGGCTCGGCCGCACGGGGGGCCGACGTGGTCGTCACCTGCACCACGTCGCGCGAGTTCGTGCTGGGGCCGGGGGACGTGGCGCCGGGCACGTTCGTGGCCGGCGTGGGGGTGGACAGCGAGGCCAAGCGGGAGCTGCACCCGGCGCTCCTGGCCCGGGCGCGCCTGGTCACGGACCTGCGCGAGCAGTGCGCGCGCATGGGCGACCTGCACCACGCCCTGCAGGCGGGCGCGCTCACCCTCGCGGACGTCCACGCCGACCTGGGAGAGGTGGTGGCCGGGCTGCGGCCGGGGCGGACCGACGACGACGAGATCACCGTCTTCGACTCCACCGGCATCGCGCTGCAGGACGCGGCGGCGGCGGCGGTGGTCTACGAGGGGGCGGCCGCCGCGGGCGTTCCGGCGCGCTCCCTGGCGTTCGGCTGAAACGCGTACGAGATGCGCGCCGGGCCCGGCGGAACGGAGAGAGCCATGCGCCGGGTGAGGCCGTGACCGGCCGGCGGGCGCGCCTGGCCGAGTACCTGGCGCTGGAGCGCAACGTGGCCGCCGTCGCCGGCGCCATGTTCCTGATGGGGCTGGGCGAGGAGCTGTGGAAGCGCTTCGTGCCCAAGTACCTGGAGGCGCTCGGCGCGCCGGTGGTGGCCATCGGCCTCTACGGCACCGCGCGCGACCTGCTGGACGGCGTCTACCAGTATCCCGGGGGATGGATCGCGGACCGCCACGGCCGGCGGACGGCGCTCCTCCTCTTCGTGGGCCTCGCCACCGTCGGGTACGCCGTCTACGCGGTCGCGCCCGCGTGGCCCGCGGTGTTCGTGGGGCTGGTGTTCGTGATGGCGTGGAGCAGCATGGCCAGCCCCACGCTCTTCGCCGTGGTGGGCGACGCGCTGCCGCCGGAGCGGCGGACGATGGGCTTCACGGTGCAGTCCATCCTGCGCCGCGTGCCCATCGTCGTGGCGCCCACCCTGGGCGGCATCCTGATCGCCACGCACGGCGTCCGCTCCGGCGTGCGCGTGGGGCTCGCGGCCACCATCGCGCTCTCGCTCGCCACGCTGGCCGTGGCGTGGCGCGTCCGCATCCCGCTCGTGGCGGACGCCGCGCCGACGGACATGCGCGGCGTCTGGCGCTCGCTTCCCCCGCCGCTGCGGCGCCTGCTGGCCTCCGACATCCTGGTGCGCACCTGCGAGGGGCTGGTGGACGTGTTCCTGGTCCTCTACGCCACCAACGTCGTCGGCATCGCGCCCGCGCAGTACGGCGCGCTCGTCGCCGTGCAGATGGCGACGGCGATCCTCGTCTACCTCCCCGCCGCGCGCATGGCGGACCGCATCGGGCGAAAGCCGTTCGTCATCGCCACCTTCCTGGCGTTCTCGGCCTTCCCCCTGGCGGTGGTGACGGCGACGAGCTTCGCGGGGCTGCTGCTGGCCTTCGTGGTGGGTGGCCTGCGCGAGATCGGCGAGCCGGCGCGCAAGGCGCTGATCGTGGACCTGGCCCAGCCGCGGCTGCGCGCCCGCTCCGTGGGCCTCTACTACCTGGTGCGCAGCCTGGCCATCGCGCCGGCAGCCTTCGTGGGCGGGCTGCTGTGGAGCCGTGATCCGGTGCTCCCGTTCGCCCTCGCGTGCGGCTTCGGCCTCGCCGGGACGGCGGTCTTCGCCATCACGGTGCGGGAGCAGGCGCCGGTGCGCTGACCTGCGGCCATGCGGCGGGAGGGAGTGGGGCGGACACGCTTCCATCCTCTTCCTCTCTCCGCGTCCGCGCTCCCGTGCACGAAGCATCTTTTCTGATTCTGGACCGCGAGCCGGATGCCGGATGCGCCTTGCCAGCGTACCTTTGCGGGCGAGGCTCCCGCAGTCATCCCGCTCTCCACCTTCCCTCACAAGGCGGCGTCTCCCATGCAACCGAAACGCGCTCGTCTCACGCTGCTGGCGCTCCTCGCGCTGGCGGCCTGCTCCGACGGCTCTCCCACCAGTCCCGCGGTGCGGGCGCCCGGTTCGGGCGCCGTGCGCAGCGCGGTGGAGCCGTACGCCGGCAAGATCCGCGTCGGCATCGTCCCCGGCGCCGCCTCGGTCAAGATCGGCGCGACGGTGGGCTACGACGTCCGCGAGAAGGGGACGAACGCCTACCTGGTCTCCGGCCTCGCCAACGAGCAGGTGACGGTCACCTGGAGCTCCGGCGTGCCGGTGGCCACCAACAACCGCCGGCTGCAGGTCGTCTGCACCACCAGCACGACCGACCGCGACCAGCGCGTTGCGGCGGGGGTGGCGGCCGGCTTCCCGTCCGCGTGGGAGCACGTGCCCACGGCAGGCTGCTGGCGCGTCTACATCGGCGAGCGGCCGCTCCCCATCGACGCGGCGGCCGAGGCCACCTACAAGCAGAACGTGATCAACGCCGGCCTGGCGACCAGCGCCGCGATCTGGAAGACGGTGAACGCGACCATCAACGAGCCGCGCTACGTCACCACGAAGACGACGGGCACCTCCGCCAGCTCGCGCAACCCGCCGCGCATCACCCCCGCGACCACCGCGCGCGTGCTCATCGGCGGGACCACGCAGTACCGCGGCTGGGCGGAGGTGCGGCGCAACGCGTCCGGCACGCTGGCCGGCATCAACGAGGTGCCCATGGAGGAGTACCTGTACGGCGTGGTGCCGCGCGAGCTGGGGCCGGCGCAGTACCCGGAGGCGGAGGCGCAGAAGGCGCAGGCGGTCGCCGCGCGGACGTACGCGCACGCCAGCCTGGGCAAGCACTGGAACAACGGCTACGACGTGCTGGCTACCGTGCAGGACCAGGTGTACGGCGGTTCGGCGGCGGAGCACAGCATCAGCACCGCGGCGGTGAACGCCACGGCGGGGATCGTGGCCACCTACAACGGCGCCATGATCAACGCGCTCTTCTACGCCACCAGCGGCGGAAAGACCTCCAACGTGGAGGACGTGTTCACCGGCACGGACGCGTACATGCGCAGCGTGTGGGACGCGCCCTCCGGCCAGGAGCTGCCGTCCGTGAACGCACTGCTGACCGACCTCAAGACTCCCACCTGGACGGGGGCGTACGGCGGCTTCCACAGCCTGCACCGCTGGAACCACACCTGGACGATGGCCCAGATGAGCTGCGTGATCGGCGACTTCGCCAACAAGGCGGTCGGCAACGTGACCGCCATCAACATCCTGACCCGCAGCAGCACCAGCGGGCGGGTGACGCAGATCCAGTTCGTCACCGACCAGGGCACCTTCACCGAGACGGGGACGGCCATCCGCTCGGCGATGCCGTACATCAACACCTCCGGCGTGCCCACCCTGCTGCCCAGCACGCTCTTCGTGATCGAGCGGGTGACCAACTCGTCCGGCGTGCTCACGGGGTACCGCGTGTACGGCGGCGGCAACGGCCACGGCGCGGGGATGGCGCAGACGGGCGCGGTGGGGATGGCGCGCGCGGGGCACACCTACCAGCAGATCCTGCAGAAGTACTACACGGGGATCGCGCTGCAGACGCTGGCCGGCACGCGCCGCGACGGCATCTCGCCCAACCCGCCGGTGGTGACGGACCCGTACGACTGCACGTCGGCCTGAACTGCGGGTTACAGGGGACAGGGTGCAGGGTACAGCCTGCGACTGCCCCTGCTTGATGCGTGGAGCGGCGGGCGGGGCGGATTCGGCCCCGCCGCTTCCGCCTTCCGTCCTCGTTTGAATCAGCGGGGTCGCCGCGAGCAAGCTCCGAAGGCGGCGGGCCGCATCAACGTGTACCGCGCGCTGGACCCCAAGGAGGTGCGCACCTGAAGGCCGCGCTGGCCGAGGCGGTGCCCTCCGGCACCACGGAGCTGGTGATGACCGGCAACATCGGCTGCCGCCGCGTCACGGCCCAGGAGCACGTGACCGTGCTGCACTGATCGGCTCCCGCTGATCCCGCTGTAAGGAGGGGCGGGCCCGCACGGGCCCGCCCCTCTCGCATTGAACTGCAGGGTACAGGGGACAGGTTACAGGTGACAGCCTGCAACGGCATCGACCCTTCGCGTGCTGCCGGCTCATCCTCGCCTGCCCTGCCCGTCCCGCTCGCGGTCAACTGCGACGCGTTGTCCGCCGGCAGCGGATCTGGTTCCCGGGCTGGCCCAGCGATGGGAGCTGCTTCATCTCAGCCAGTTCTCCACGCGCAGCTCCGCGATCCGCGTGAACTCCCGCTCGTTGTCGGTAACGAGGGTGTAGCCGAGGGCAACCGTCTGCGCCGCGATGCCGGCGCACGAGATCCGATCAACGTTCGGGGCCAGCAAGTAGCGCATCAGAGATCCACGGAGTCGGTCGGCAGCTCCGGGATCGGCGGGAACGCTTCGTCCAGCGGCTCCAGGGCCGCCAGCACCCCGAGCAACGACCGGGGGGGCGCGGGTTCGAGGATCAGCCGCTCGCCTTCCTTCCGCAGGATGGCTTCGTCGCCCGACAGCTCGAACTCGCGAGGGATGCGTACGGCCTGGTTCCGGCCGTTCCTGAACAGCTTGACGCGACGTTGTGCGCTCACACGTTTATCTCCCCGTTGGCATATGCACACTCCTGGCCGACGTCAACCGTCCTCCATCCAATCGGTGGCTACTGATGCTGGGGACATCGACCCGTCGCGTGCTGCTGGCTGTAACCTGTCCCCTGTAACCTGTAACCTGCCGTTCCCTAGCCCGTCCGCCCGGGACGGACCGCGCGCACGGCCTCCACCTCCGCGGCGCCGCAGGACTCGCAGGCGGCGGAGGCGCCCTCCGCCCAGCGGCCGCAGCGGTGGCAGAGGGTCAGCAGGCGGCCCTCCACGTCGCTGGCGGCGCGCAGCAGGAAGGCGGTGCCGTCCGCGCCCACGCAGCGCAGCGACGGGCCCGTGTAGAAGTGCGACAGCAGGTCGCGCAGGTCCACGTCCGCGGCGTTGGCGACCACGTCCTCGCGGGTGACGGCGGTGCGGTCGCGGAAGCGCGCGCGCTCGGCCGTCCAGGTGCGCTCCACGCCCGCCTCCGGCGACAGGGTGAGCGTCAGCCCGCGCGGCTCCAGCGCGAAGGGCACCGCCAGCCGCCCCCGCAGCCGCTCCGCCGCCCTGGCCAGCTCCGGCCCGGGCGCGAGCTGCCGCCGGTTGGCCGCGTGGATGGAGGCGTCGCAGAAGATGACCGCGCGCGTGTGCGACCAGAACGGGGTCTTGAGGTCGCCCACGTCCGTCTCCGCCACGGCCGTGTAGTCGTACGGGCGGTCCACCGGGCCCACCTGGATGCGCGCGTCGCGCACCCCCGGCGCGCCCTCCAGCGCCGCACGCAGTGCATGCGCCAGGCGCTCGCGCCGCTCGGCGGGGGAGAGCGGGCACCACAGGTCCGGGTCCAGCAGCTCGGGCAGGTCCATCGTCGGCGTCGGGGCGTAGAGGGGGCGATGGGCGACATTGTACGCCGCTGGTCCCGCCGCGGGAACCGCCCGTCCCCGCCGCCCTTGCCCGCCGCCGCCCATTCGGCCACTTTGTTCCATCGCCAGCCAGACGGACGCGATGGATCACGGCACCCGATGCAACCTTTTCTCGCCCGGCGGTGTCAAAAATTTAGCAACGCGGCGCGCCCTTCCCCGAAACCCGGCGCCGCTCGTTGCCGTTGCTGCGTTCCGCAGCCCGGTCTAGTTTCCGCGGTACCCAACCCAACCCTCCATCCGGAGCACCCATGAAGCGCAGAGACTTCCTCCTGCAGAGCGCGGCCATCACGGCCGGCCTCGGCGCGGGCTCGGCGGTGCTGCCCCGGCTCGCGGCCGCCGCATCCGCGCGCGAGCCGTGGGACGCGGCGCTCAACCGCGACCTGGCCATGCGCGCGCTCGAGGCCGCGCGGTCCGCCGGGGCCAGCTACGCGGACGTGCGCATCAGCCGCAACCGCGCGCAGGCCCTGGGCACGCGCGAGCAGCAGATCACCTTCTTCAACGACGAGGACAGCGCGGGCTTCGGCGTGCGGGTCATCGCCAACGGGTCCTGGGGCTTCGCGGCCAGCCGCGACCTGAACGCGGACGAGGTGGTGCGCGTGGCGCGCGAGGCCACCGCGCAGGCCAAGGCCAACGCCGTGGCCCGCCCGCGGCCGCTGGAGCTGGCCCCGGTGGAGAGCTACCCCAACGCCACCTGGCGCTCGCCCATCCAGACGGACCCGTTCGACATTCCCATCGAGCAGAAGGTGGACCTGCTGCTGCGGGCCAACGGCGAGGCGCTCAAGGTCAACGGCGCGCGCTTCGTGAACTCGTTCATGTTCTTCCTCAAGCAGGACAAGACGTTCGCGAGCACGGAGAACTCGTTCATCGAGCAGACGCTCTACCGCGCCTTTCCGCAGCTCTCGGTGACGGCGGTGGCGCCGGACTTCTCCGACTTCCAGGAGCGCGACTCCACGGACGTGGCGCCGCGGGCGCTGGGGTGGGAGTACGTGATGCAGAGCGACCTGCCGGGCAACGCGGGCCGCTGGGCGGAGGAGGCGGTGGCCAAGCTGAGCGCCAAGGCGGTGGAGCCGGGCCGCTACGACCTGGTGCTGCTGCCCACGCACCTGTGGCTGACCATCCACGAGTCCATCGCGCACCCCACGGAGCTGGACCGCATCATGGGGTACGAGGCCAACTACGCGGGCACCAGCTTCATCTACCCGCTGGAGAACTTCCTGGGCAAGTTCCGCTACGGCCGCGAGTTCATGAACGTGCAGGGCGAGCGCTCGTCGCACGGCGGCCTGAGCTCCATCGGCTGGGACGACGAGGGGGTCAAGCCGGACGAGTTCCTGATCGTCAAGGACGGCATCCTAAACGACCTGCAGACCACCCGCGAGCAGGCGCCCTGGCTGGCGGACTGGTACCGCCAGAACGGCCGGCCGGTGCGCAGCCACGGCAACAGCTACGCGGAGAACTGGAACCAGGTGCAGTTCCACCGCATGCCCAACATCAACCTGCTGCCCAACCGCGAGAAGGACGTGTCGGTGGAGGAGCTGGTGTCGGGCGTGGAGAACGGCATCCTGATCGACGGCGACGGCAGCTTCTCCATCGACCAGCAGCGCTACAACGCGCAGTTCGGCGGGCAGGTGTTCAAGGAGATCAAGAACGGGCGCATCGTGGGCAACCTCAAGGACGTCGCCTACCAGATGCGCACGCCGGAGTTCTGGAACGGGATGGACCTGATCGGCGGGCCGAGCACCGTGTTCATGGGCGGCTCGTTCTTCGACGGCAAGGGCCAGCCCTCGCAGTCCAACGCCGTGAGCCACAGCTGCCCCGCGGCGCGCTTCCGCGAGGTCAACGTAATCAACACCGGACGGAGGGCTTGAGGATGGCCGTTCGCTACTTCTCCCGCGCCGACGCCGAGGCGCTGGCCCAGAAGGTCCTGGGCTTCTCCACGGCGGACGAGGCGCGGATGAACCTGAACAGCGGGGTGGAGGGCAACACCCGCTTCGCGCAGAACCAGATCTCCACCGCCGGCGACGCCTACGACGCCAGCATCACGGTGACCAGCGCCTTCGGCAAGAAGGTGGCGTCCGCCACCACCAACCGCTTCGACGACGAGTCGCTGCGCACGGTGGTGCAGACCAGCGAGCGGCTGGCGCGCCTGGTGCCGGAGGACCCGGAGTACCTGGGCGAGCTGCCGCCGCAGCAGTACCTGCCGGTGGAGCCCTTCTTCGAGGGCACGGCCAACATGTCGCCCGAGGACCGCGCCCGCGCCATCGTCGCGGTGACCGGCCCGGCGGCGCGGCAGAACCTGGTCTCCACCGGATTCCTGAACCACTTCACGGGCTCGCAGGCGGTGGCCAACAAGAAGGGCCTGTTCGCCTACGCGCGCGGCACGGGGGTGAACTTCACCACCACGGTGCGCACCCCGGACGGCACCGGCTCCGGCTGGGCGGGCGGCGGCGAGAACGACTTCACCAAGCTCAACATCGCGGAGCTGGGCGAGCGCGCCATCCGCAAGGCGGAGCTGTCGCGCAACCCGCGCGCGGTGGAGCCGGGCGAGTGGACGGTGATCCTGGAGCCCACCGCGGTGGGCAACCTGGTGAGCCTGATGGCCTTCTCGCTCAACGCGCGCCAGGCGGACGAGGGGCGCTCGTTCTTCTCCAAGCAGGGCGGCGGCAACAAGATCGGCGAGAAGTTCCTGGACGAGCGCATCAGCATCGTCTCGGACCCGGCGGACCCGCGCATGGCGGCGGTGCCGTTCAGCTTCGAGGGGCTGCCCAACCGCCGCATGCAGTGGATCGAGAACGGGACGCTGCGCAACCTGATCTACAACCGCTTCTGGGCGCAGAAGAACAACCGCGAGCCCACGGGCTTCCCGGCCGGCTACGCCATGACGGGCGGCAACGCCAGCATGGAGGAGATGATCCGCTCCACGGAGCGCGGCCTGCTGGTGACGCGCATGTGGTACATCCGCCCGGTGGACCCGCGAACCATCCTGTACACCGGGCTGACGCGCGACGGCACCTTCCTGATCGAGAACGGCCGCATCACCACGGCGGTCAAGAACCTGCGCTGGAACGAGTCGCCCATCTTCCTGCTCAACAACATCGAGATGATGACGGAGCCGGTGCGGGTCAGCGCCTCGGAGGACGGGAGCCCGGGCGGGGCCATCATCGTGCCCGCCATCAAGGCCCGCGACTTCACCTTCAGCTCGCTGTCCGACGCGGTCTGAGGCTGCCTCAGGCCCAGCACGAAGCCCCTCCCCCCCGTGCGGGGGGAGGGGCTTTTTGACGGCATCACGCAGAGGAAGAACGGAGAGGTTCGGAAGCGGGCCGGGGACGACGTTCCGCAGTCTCGCGGGCCGTGATTTTGCGTCGCGAACCGGATGCCCACGCGGTCGCGGAAACCTACCCTCCGGAGGACCAAGCATGGAGAAGCGGCGCAAGCTGAACCTGAACGACCTGGAGGTGGAGTCGTTCGAGACCACGGACCTCGAGGGGATGCGAGGGACCGTGCAGGCCCGTGCCACGTGGTACTGGGAAACGTGCCCGAACTGCACCGGGGCCACCTGCGGCGGCCTATGCACCGACCCGGACTGCAACTCCGGACAGTGGGACTGCGATTCACTCGGCTGCGGGTCCGACCAGCCGGACACCTGCTACGCCGGGTGCGAGGACACCTGCCGCGACACGCGGACCAGCGTGCATGGCTGGGTGAGCTGCAACCACTCGTACTGCCCGGAGTACACCTGCGATCCGTTCGAGAGCTGCCACCAGGCCAGCGGCGAGTACGCCTGCTGACCGCCGAAGACGTCACAGGGAAACCCCGGAGCGGTAAATACGGAGCCGCGAAGGAACTACGGAGTTCCTCCGCGGCTCTCTTTCCGACCTCCGCGCCCTCTGCGTGAAAGCAGTTCAGCGGGCGCGTGTGGCTGCGGGGAGCTACGCCGCCTGCACGCCGGGCTTCCAGCGCCCGAAGGGCAGCGACGGCGCGGGAAGCGTCTCGCCGCCCCACACGAAGGCGACGCTGCGCGGGCGCTCGGGCACGGGGGTCTCGCCGTGCACCACGATGCCGACCGCGGGGTGGTTCTCCGCCGGCGCGCCGGCGGCGGGGGGTTTGTGCGTCATGATCCGGGATGTCGCCAGAGGTGCCCTGTCGGCCTGCACGGAGGGGCCGTCGGCGAGAGAACGTGCACGCGGCATACCGCATGACACGCCCGCGCAACGTTTTTCAGTGCAATGACTTGGCGATCAGGGTCGGAGCGGCCGCGGGCGGGGGTGTGTCAGAACGTGAACACGGGGCGTGTTCAAACGACACAGGCCAGCGGCTCGTCCTCCGCGTAGACGTGCTCCGCCGCCACGGCCACCGGCTCCGGCGCGGCGGCCGGCTCCGGCGGCAGCACGCGCAGGCGGTCCGGGAGGGGAAAGGCGATGAGGGTCTGCTGCGCCTCCGCCTCCGCGCGGCGGGCGGCGCACCACGCGCGGTAGCCCGGCAGCTTGAGCATGCGGGCAATGCGGCGGTCGATGGCGTTGCAGAGCAGCAGCTCCGTGAGCTGGTACTGCCCCTTTGCACTGATCCGCAGCTCGGTCACGACCTCGTCGGCAAGGTCGAGCAGCTCCGAGCGGGGGATCCGCTCCTTGAACTCCTCGATCTTCTGCTCGACCCACTCCACGTACGCACGGCGGAGCGGGCGCGGCGACGATACGCTCATGTACGCAATACGCCGGTGGCGATGAGGTCGGGCGTGTGACGCAAGTGGTTGATGGACGCGCGGAACGGCGTCCAAACCGCATCGCGCGGCAAGTTACGGTCCATGTGATCGGCGCGTCAAGCCTTTTCGTGCCGCAACCCGCGCAGGGAACGGCGGCAACGCGCGCAGAAACGGCTTCCCTTGCGGTCCGTGTCCGCAATGTGCGACGAAGGGAACATGACGCAGCGGTCGTTGCGGCAGTGCTCCGCGCCCGCCAGGTGCCCCAGCTCGTGGACGGCGGAAACCAGCACGCGGGCAAGGAAAACCTCGGCGTCGCCGCCGGAGCCGGCGCGCAGCGGGGCCAGCGCAATGGCGGCGCAGCACCCCTCCACCTCCGCCTCGCCGAACACCTCACCCACGCCCTCGCCGGCCAGCGCGGACGCCACGAACGCCATCGCCCAGCGCGGCGCCTCCTCGTCCGCCATGGCGCCCCGCCGGGCGATCATTGCATCCAGCACCGCCCCGCTCGCAAAGACATCCGTCTCCCCCGCCCGCCACGCATCGTCCGGCGGCAGCGGAGGGCCCGGCGCGCACTCCACCCCGAAGCGGCGCCCCAGCTCGTCGGCGACCGTCTCGATCAGCCCGTCCTCCACCGGGCCGGCGCGCAACAGCTCCAGCCGCGGGCGGCGGCGCGCGCGGCGGACCCCGCCCGCGGCGCGCCGGGCCGCGGCCGCGCGGCGGCGCAGCTCCTTCATCGGGGACCCGCTCCGGTTCGTGTCACGGCGCGGGCCCCACGCGAGGATGGTGCCTACCGCCGCCCGCGCCCCGCGGGCAGCGGCGCCGCGCACGCGGGCTCCGCGGGAAAGCGCTCGCGGCACCACCGCAGCACCTCGGCGGCGTCCGGCGGCGCCACCTGCTGCGCCAGGGCGCGGAGCTGCTGCGGCCAGAGCACGTATCCCTCCGGCTGGCGCGCCATGGCGGCGGTGGAGGCACGGTAGACCGCGCGGGCGGAGTCCATGCCCGCGGCGCCGTACGCCTGCAGCACCAGGCCCGGGATGGAGCGCGGGTAGCGCCACGTCTCGCCGTTCACCGCGGCGGCGATGCGGCGGAAGGGGAAGTCCTGCGCGTCCGAGTTGGCCAGCTGCACGATGAGGGTGCGCGTGCGCGGCTGCACCCAGATGCGCTGCCCCAGCGAGCCGTCGGCGTAGAAGTCGTCCCGCGGCGGCAGCATGGGGTGCCACCAGTACAGCGTGTGCTGCATTCCCCACCACGTCACCACCTCCGGCGCGGCGCGGGTGGAGTCGAAGCCCGTGGAGGCGGCCACCCACGCCGCGGGCACCACCTGGCGCCCGTCCCGCACGCCGCCGTGCAGGAACAGGCGCCCGAAGCGGGCATAGTCGCGCGCGGTGGCGTTCCACCCCGTGGACGTCTTCTCCTGTCCGCCGTGGCGGTCCAGGCTCCAGGAGCCGTCGTGCGCGGCGCCCATGGGCTGCCACAGCACCTCTTCCATGTACGCCGCCACGCTGCGCCCCGTGGCGCGCGCCAGCACCCAGCCCAGCACCTCCGCGTCGGTGTCGCGGTAGCGCCAGGCCCCGCCCGCGGGCTCGGCGCGCCCCATCCCGCGCAGCAGCCTGCGCAGGTCCTTCGTGTAGAAGATGCGGGCCTCGACCGAATTGGCCCGGCGCAGGGGACCGCCCTCCTCCGCCTCCGTCCACTCCGTGCCCGAGCGCATGCCCAGGAGCTGGCGCAGGGTCACCGCGCCGTACGGCCGCCCGCGCAGCTCCGGCACGTAGGCGCCGGCGGAGTCGTCCAGGCTCCTGATCTCGCCGCGGCCCAGGGCAATGCCCACCAGCGCGGAGGTGGCGGACTTGGCCATGGAGAAGGAGCTGGAGGTCCGCGCGGAGTCGTGCCCGAACGCGTAGCGCTCGTAGAGGATGGTGTCGTTGCGGATGACCAGGAAGGCGTGCGCCCGCATGTCGTCCAGCGCCCGCGCCAGGGGCACCAGGCGCCCGGTGCGGGGATCGCGGACGCTCACCGTGTCCAGGTCCGCGCGCGGGCGCTCGGCCTTCGCGAAGCTGAAGGGATCGGGCGAGGCGCGCATGACGCGCGTGGGGAACATGCGCATGTCGAGCGCGTCGGGCTGGGCGTACCAGGCCGTGCGCACGAACGTGCAGCCGCCGGCCAGCAGGGCGGCACCCGCACACGTGAGGGAAAGCCGCAGGAATCGGGAGATGGGCATCGGGAGACCGGGGATCGGGGAGACGGGATGCATCGCACGCGGGGGACGAAAACGATTCGGCGTTACCGGCGGGTGCCGATCGCGTTACCGCATCGCCCCGGCAGCCCTTTCGGCGTGACGGGCATCCAATCGCCATCCCTCCCCGTCCCCCATCT
>DASTLD010000507.1:0-3447 GCA_035715345.1 Longimicrobium sp. | reverse complement strand
GGTCTACTCGCCGCTCACCGGCTTCCAGTGGGACGTGTACGAGGTGGTCCGCATGGCCCGGCAGATGGTGCTGGGCACGGGGCACTGGTGCGTCTGGGCCACGGTGCTCCGCCCGGTGATGGACGCGTCCACCCCGCCCTGGAACGTCCTGGCCGGCGGGGGCGGGCAAGCCCTCTTCCGGGCCATCCTGGTGCAGTATCCGCCCGGCGAGAACGCCTGGCCGCTCTTCGACTTCCAGCCCGACCCGGCCACGGTGCTCCCCGGCACCGACCTCACGCGGATGCCCGTGCCATGAGCTATTCGCTGGAAGGGCTGCTCCGGCGGCTGAAGCGAATGCCCCCGCGCGGGTTCGCCGTGCTCGACGACGCCGTGATCCGGGCGCCCGCGGTCACCCGCCTGTTCGGCGCGCTGCTCGGCTTTCCGGGCGACGCCCTTCCGGTGCAATCCTGGCTCCTGCGGCCGGCCGGCGACGTCTCCGTCGTCACCGAGGTCGAGCTGGTGGGCGAGGTCCCCTTCTTCGGGGTGGAGAACGCGCGCGCCGCCTTCGCTTTCACCCTCGACGAGGCGGGCGAGCTGCGCCTGGTGCTGCGGTGCATCCTGGGCCCCATGACCGTGGCCGACATGCTGGCCGGAGGCCTGCTTCCCGGCAGCGCCTGGGCCGCGGGTCCGGCGGCGGCGGCGCTGGCGGGGTTCCCGAGGGTCGCGTTCACCCTGGACAGCGCCGGCAGCACCCTGCGGGTGCAGGGCGCCCCCTCGCTGGCGGGGTGGGACGTGGGGCTGCCGGGGACTGCGCTCGGCCCGGTCTCTCCGGACATCGTGCGCAGCGCGCCGCCCCCGCCGGCGCCGCCGCTCTGGGACCCGGGGTTCACGACCTCGCTGTCCGTCGGGAGCCTGGGCCTTCCCGTGCGGGTGGCCGTGCCGGCCGGGCTGTCGGGGTGGAAGGTGGCGCTGGCGGACCCCGCGGGGGTCGCCGTGGGCGACCTCTCCGCGCTGGATCCCCTGCTGGGCGGCGCGGGCGCCGCCCTGCCGGGCCCGCTGGCGGGGATGGGCCAGCTCCGGGTCACCTCGCTGGACCTGGGCTTTGCCGCGCAGGCCCCGCGGACGTGGACCGTGGCCGCGGAGCTCTCCGTCGGCGCGCCGGGCGCGGGGGACGGGCCGGTGTGGCGCCTGGTGCCGGGGGTGGTCGAGCTGGACCGCCTGCAGGCGCGGCTGGCGTGGACGCTGGTCTCGCTCCCCGGCGGCGTGTTCTCCGCCTCGGCCGCGGGGACCGTGACCGGCCAGGTGACGGTGCTGGGGCAGCCGGCGGCGGCCACCCTGCCGGTGCCCGCCGGGCCGGACGGGTGGCTGCTGGAGGTGCCCGCCTCCATCACGCTGCCCGGGCTGGCGGACCTGGCCCCCTATTTTGGCGGCCAGGACTACCTGGGCGCCGCGCTGGCGCCGCTGGGCACGCTGCAGGGCCTGGTGCTGGCCTGGGTCTCGGCGCGGTTCGACCCCGAGGCCTTCTCCTTCACGGAGGTGTCCTTTGCCCTGGAGGCGGCGTCGTGGAGCGTCCCGGCGCTCCCCTGGTTCCGCGCAGGCGGCATTGCCCTGGACGCCGTGGTCACCCGGCCGCTGGACCCCGCCGCGCGCGTGGTGCGGGTGGCGGCGGCGGCCGTGCTCTCGCTGGGCCCGCTCCCCGAGCTGCTCCTGACGGGCGGCTACGACGGCGCCACCGGCCTGCTGGACATGGAGTGGACGGGGATGCCGTTCGAGCCCATGCCGCTGGCGGACCTGGCCGCGCTGGTGACCGCGGACGAGCTGGCCGCGGCGGTGCCCGCCGGGCTCCCCACCGGCGGCGCCTTCAACCTGGGCCGGCTCGCGTTCCGCTACGACACCGGCTGGCAGTCGCTGCAGCGGGTGGAGCTGTCGCTGGGGTCCGCCGCGCCGTGGACCCTGGTTCCCGACGTCCTGGTGCTGGAGTCGTTCGACCTGGCGCTGGCCCTGGCGTGGAGCGCGGCGGGGGCGCCGGCCACCGTCACCGGCGCCGTCACCGCGCCGCTGCGGCTGGGGGACGCGGAGGTGCTGCTGGAGGCCGCCCGCCCGGCCGCCGGCGAGCCGTGGACCTTCTCCGCGTCGCTGTCCACGGACGCGGAGGTGGACTTCGCCGCGCTGCTGGCCCAGCTCGGCGCGGGCGCGGTGCTCCCCGGCGGGTGGGGGTTCCCGGCGTCGCTCACGCTGCAGGCGCTCGACGTCGTGCTGGTGCCGTCGGTCCCCTCGCTCACCGTGAACGGCGCCGCCTTCCTGGACTGGAGCGTCCCCTTTGCCGGCGGGGCCTTTACCCTCGGCGGCGTGGAGGGAATGCTGGAGCTGGCCCCCGGCCGCACCTCGGCGTGGATCGCCGGCACCTTCCGCCTTGCCGGGCTCTCGGGCGCCGCCACCCTGGCGCTGGGCGGCCCGGGCGGCGCGGTGCGGGTGGCGGTGGAGGTGGCGGACGCGGGGGCCGTGTCGCCCGCGGCGCAGGTGGACGCGCTGTGCGGGGCCGGCGCCTGGGCGGCCGTGCCCGCGCCCGCCGGCTTCGCCACGCCCTCGTTCTTCTCCGCCGGGATGCTGCTGGACCTGACCGCCGGCAGCTACCTGGTGCACGGCGAGTTCGGCCGGGGGGCGGGGGGCCTGTACGGCGCGGTGGTGCTGCTGGTGCAGCAGGACGCATCCGGCGCCTGGGGGTTCGCGCTGGCGGCCGGGCTGGAGAGCTGGACGTTCGCGGACCTCTCCCCCGCGCTGGCCGGGGTGGACGCGGTGCTGGGGGTGGAGCGCGCCGGCGCGGCGGTGGCGCTCACCTCGCTGCAGGGCAGCGCCGCCGCCCAGGCCATCGCCCCCTGGATCCCGGCGCTGGCCGGGGAGCTCACCGACGGGCCGGGGCTGTACTTCCGCGCCACCCTGGACTTTGCCACCGGGCTCACCGCCCAGCTGGTGCCGCTGCTCGACGTGTCGGCCGCGGGGCCCTTCACCGTCCAGGGCTACCTGCCGGGCGGCGCGGGCGCGGCCACCTTCACCGCCACGCTGGGAAGCCTGACCCTGCTGGGCGCGCTCTCCTTCCGCGACGTGGTGCTGGTCTACCGGGTGGACGGCGGCAGGACGCTGACCCTGACCGGCACCATCGCCCTGTCGGTGCCGCTGCTGCAGGGCACCGCCCCGCTCGTGTTCGCGGGAGCGATGACGGTGGACGACGAGGAGGCGGTGTTCCAGGCGGCCACCACGCAGTCGGTGGCCAGCCCGCTGGGCATCCCCGGCGTCACCCTGGAGGAGCTGGCGCTGACGCTGGACCGCGACTTCGCGGGCGGCGGCGCCACCACGCTCTCCCTCGAGGGCTCCGTGCAGCTCGGCGGGGTGGGGCTCGCCGGGCGGGTGGTGTTCCAGGACGGGGCGGCGGTGGTCAGCGTGGTCTCGCTTACCCGGCCGCTCCCCGTG
>DASTLD010000506.1:0-6054 GCA_035715345.1 Longimicrobium sp. | reverse complement strand
CGCCCACCGCCCGCGCCCGCCGGCTCGCTTTCGCATCGTACGGATCCTCCCGCGCCGTCCATCGAGAAGTACGTTCCCATGCTGATCAAACGTGAATGGCTGGAGCAGCTCATCTTTGCCTCCGGCAACGCGCGGCGCTTCACCCAGGACTCGCCGGTGCTGCCCGACGTGTGGATCCGCTACGGCATGCTGCTCACGCGCGGGCAGATGCCGGTCCTGGACCTGCTGCTGACGCCGCACGCGGACTCCACGGCGGGCGACCTGTACGTGGCCGTGGAGCGGCGCCTTTCCTACGAGCGGCGCGCCGGCGGCGGGTGGCAGGAGCTGCGCGCCGGAGGCGGGTACCTGGGCGAGACGCTGGCGCTCGCGAAGGCCGCGGTGGAGGCCAGCCCGGCCGCCGCGCTGCCGGAGGAGGAGAGCGACGACGTCGCGTGCAACCCGAAGGTGCCGAACCTGGCCTACAACCAGTCCACCGTGGCCGGGTGCATCCACCTGGACGAGGTGGTGCGCGCGCTGCTGCCCCTGACGCAGTGGTGGCGCCGGAACGTGTCCGGGGGCGGCGAGCCGGAGATCGACAGCCGGGCCTGGCGCGACGCGGTGGGGCCGGCCCTGGGGCTGGCGGCAGCCCCCCCGCGCAAGCCGGCCAAGCGGCAGAAGGAAGCGGCGCCGCCCAAGCCGCCGCTGGATCTGCTGTGGATGGCCCGGCTGGTGGGCGCCATCCTGGCCGCCGCGCGCGAGCCGGAGCCGGAGGGCGAGCACACCTGGGAGGCGCGCCTGGCGCGCTGGACCGAGCTCACCGCGGGGACCCCGCGGCTGCTGGAGCACTTCCGCCGGCTGGTCCTGGCGCCGCTGCCGAAAGAGGAGCCGGACCTGCCCGACGACACGCCGCTCTTCATCATCAGCCGCAACCGCAAGGCGAAGGCGACCATCTCCTTCTCCGTGCAGGCCATGAAGGCCGACGCGGCGCGGCGCGTGTTCCACGCGGACTGCTCGAGCCTGGCCTGGGCCGTCCTGGACAGCGGCATCGACGCCACGCACCCCGCCTTCCGCAAGCGCACCGCGGACGAGAAGACGCCGCTCGGCGACCCGTTCGTGGACGAGAAGGGGCGGCCCGGCAACGGCACGCGCATCGACGCCACCTTCGACTTCACGGAGATCCGCACCTTCCTGGCCGGCAAGTCCAGCGACCTGGAGACCCGGGCGGCGCAGGTGGACGCGGAGGTGGAGACGACGCGCAAGTCGCTGGAGGAGGCGCGCCAGGCGGTGAAGGACGCGCCCGCGCCCGCGGCGGACGCGAAGGGAAAGGCGAAGGAGAAGGCGGAGCAGGAGGCCGCCGCCCGCCTCCAGCGCGTCCGGCAGCTCGAGCGGCAGCTCAAGTGCCTGACGGAGCGCCAGCAGGCGTGGGAGGGGCTCCGTGCCCGCTGGGACGCGGCGGAGCGCGCCAAGGACATCAAGCTGTCGCTGCTGCGCGGCCGGTCCATCGACTGGAGCGCGCTGCGGCCCTTCCTGGAGGTCTACCACACGCCGGAGCTGTACGTGCGCCCCACGCACGAGCACGGCACCCACGTGGCGGGCATCCTGGCGGCGGACTGGCGGTCGTCCGACCCCGCGGGCCCGCACGCCGGCTCCACCAGCGAGGACCTGGTCGGCGTCTGCCCCGACATCCGCGTCTTCGACTTCCGCGTCTTCAACAACGACGGCGAGGGCGACGAGTTCTCCGTGATGGCGGCGCTGCAGTTCCTGCGCTACCTGAACGCGCACCGCGAGCTGCCGCTGATCCACGGCGCCAACCTGAGCCTGGCCATCCGCCACGACGTGGCCAACTACGCCTGCGGCCGCACCCCCGTGTGCGACGAGTGCGAGCGCGTGGTCAACGCCGGCATCGTGGTGGTGGCCGCGGCGGGCAACTACGGCTACCACCGCTTCTCCACCTTCACCGCCTCCGGCGCCGCCACCTCGTACGAGGGGTACGCGGACATCAGCATCACCGACCCCGGCAACGCCGACGCGGTGATCACGGTGGGGTCCACGCACCGCATCGAGCCGCACACCTACGGGGTCAGCTACTTCTCCAGCCGCGGCCCCACCGGCGACGGGCGCTACAAGCCGGACCTGGTGGCGCCGGGCGAGAAGATCAAGGCGCCCGTGCCCACCGGCTTCACCATCAAGGACGGCACCAGCATGGCCGCGCCGCACGTGAGCGGCGCCGCCGCGCTGATCATGGCCCGCTACCGCGAGTTCATCGGCCGCCCGGGCAGGATCAAGCAGATCCTGACCTCCACGGCCACGGACCTGGGCCGCGACCGCTACTTCCAGGGCGCGGGGATGGTCGACGTCCTCCGCGCGCTGCAGTCCGTCTGATCCCCCGAACCCCCTGATATTGGGTACGCGACGATGATCTTTACGCTCGAGGCATTGCAGGCACACAAGGGCGACGCGCTGCTGCTGCACTACGGCGAGGCCGACGACCCCAAGCTGGTGGTGATCGACGGCGGGCCCAACAAGACGTGGGAGGGGATGCGCGAGCGGCTGGACGCGCTCAAGGACGACGGCCGCCCGCTGACGGACGAGGGCAAGCTGCGCATCCGCCTGGCCATGGTCAGCCACATCGACGACGACCACATCCACGGCATCCTGGAGATGACGGACGCGCTGCTGGGGCAGCGCAAGGAGACGCCGCCGGACTACGACATCACCTGGTTCTGGCACAACAGCTTCGACGACGTGGTGGGCAAGGCCAAGACGGCCTCCACCGCGTCCGTGGCCAGCGTGCAGGGCGTGGCGGAGGACAAGCTGCCGGACGCGCTGCCGGTGGGGCACCAGGCCAAGCTGGTGCTGCAGAGCGTCAACCAGGGCCGCCGCCTGCGCGACGCCATCGTCAAGCTGGGGCTGGAGGGCAACGCGCCCTTCGACGGGCTGGTGGCCGCGGACCACCCGGAGAACCCGGTGGACATGGGCGCCGGGCTCAAGTTCACCATCGTGGCGCCCGCGAAGTCGGAGGTCGACGGGCTGGAGAAGGAGTGGGACGAGCAGCTCGCTAAGAAGAAGAAGGGCGGGGCCTCGGTCCAGAACATGGAGGCCATCGCGGCCGCGTACCTGGACGAGAGCGCCTACAACCTGTCCAGCATCGTGGTGATGGCGGAGGCGGACGGCAAACGCATGCTGCTCACCGGTGACGCCCGGGGCGACCACGTGCTCAAGGGGCTGGAGGCCAAGGGCTACCTGGAGCCGGGCAAGACCATGCACGTGGACGTGCTCAAGCTCCCGCACCACGGCAGCATCCGCAACGTGGACCGCGACTTCTTCGAGCGCATCCTGGCCGACCACTACGTGATCTCCGCCGACGGCGAGCACGACAACCCGGACCTGGACACCCTCAAGCTGCTCACGGAGATCCGCGGCAACGACGCGTACTCCATCCATCTGACCAACCGCGTGTCGTGGGCGGTGGAGTTCCTGGACGCGGACCAGAAGAAGCGCAGGTACAGGGTCTTCTACCGCGACGAGGACCAGCACGGCCTCAAGGTGGACCTGCTGGACCCCTTCGCCGGCTGATCCGTCCCTTCCGGTGATGCGAGCGATGCGCGGGGGCCATGCCTCCGCGCATCGCCGCGCTTGCGGCATCGCCCGCCCATCGCGGCTTGCGGAGCGCGCCGCCGGGCCGCATCCTCTC
Organism: Longimicrobium sp.; assembly: GCA_035715345.1. Taxonomy (GTDB): domain Bacteria; phylum Gemmatimonadota; class Gemmatimonadetes; order Longimicrobiales; family Longimicrobiaceae; genus Longimicrobium. The sequence goes on along the minus strand of DASTLD010000506.1, from coordinate 2,381 downwards.
GCGTCTCCGCGACACGATCCCTCCCGCCGCACCGCATCTCCCCATGACGGACGCACTCCCCGCCGGCCCGCGCGCCGTGCTGACCGCGCGCGAGGAGCGGTTCGAGCGCACGCGCGCGCGCATCGGGATGGTGCTGGCCCCGCTGGTGTTCGTCGCCCTGCTGCTGGCGCCGCTGGAGGGGGTAAAGCCCGAGGCGCACCGGCTGGCGGCGGTGATGGCGGCGGTGGTGGTGCTGTGGATCACCGAGGCGCTGCCCATGCCCGCGACGGCGCTGCTGGGCGCCGCGGCGTGCGTGGTGCTGCGCGTGGCGCCGGCCAAGGAGGTGTTCGCGCCCTTCGCGGACCCGCTCATCTTCCTGTTCATCGGCTCGTTCGTCATCGCCCGGGCCATCTTTCTCCACGGGCTGGACCGGCGCGTGGCGTTCGGCGTGCTGTCCATGCGCTGGATCGGCGGGCGCCCGTCGCGCGTGCTGCTGGCGTTCGGCGCGGTGACGGCCACGCTCAGCGCCTGGATGTCGAACACGGCCACCACGGCCATGATGTTCGGCATCGGCATGTCCATCCTGTCGGTGATGATGGCCGCGCGCGGCGGCGACGGCCCCGCCATCGACCCGCGCTACGCCACCGGGCTGATGCTGATGACCTCGTTCGCGGCGTCCATCGGCGGCCTGGCCACACCCGTCGGCACGCCGCCCAACGTGATCGGCATCGGCTTCATCCGCGGGATGGTCAGGCAGGAGATCACCTTCTTCGAGTGGATGGCCGTCGGCGTCCCCGTCGTCATCCTCCTCTTCGTCTGCCTGTACCTGTACCTGAACGCGCTCTCGCCCGCGGGCGTGCGGACGCTGGGCGCGGGCGTGGAGGTGATACGCGCGCAGCGCGCCAGCCTGGGCCCCTGGACGCGCGGGCAGAAGTCCGTCGCCGCCGCCTTCGTGGTGACGGCGCTGCTGTGGATCACGCCGGGACTGGTGGCGCTGGTCGCGGGCGAGACGAGCCCGGTCTACAGGGAGATGGGGGCACGGGTGCCGGAGTCCGCGGCCGCGCTGCTGGGCGCGCTGCTGCTGTTCCTGCTGCCGGGCGACGGGGGGAAGCGCGCCATCACCTGGGAAGAGGCGGCGAAGATCGACTGGGGGGTGATCCTGCTGTACGGCGGCGGGTTCGCGCTGGGGGTGCTGTCGTTCGCGACGGGGCTGGCGGAGGCGGTGGGGCGGGGGCTGACGGCGCTGCTGCCGGTGCACGGCGAGTTCGGGCTGCTGGCCGCCTCGGTGCTGGTGGCGGTGCTGGTGTCGGAGACCACGTCCAACACCGCCTCCGCCAACATGGTGGTGCCGGTGGCCATCTCCATCGCCGTGGCGCAGGGGGTGGACCCGCTGCTGCCGGCGCTGGGGGCCACGATGGCGGCGAGCCTGGGCTTCATGCTGCCCGTTTCGACGCCGTGCAACGCCATCGTCTACGGCTCCGGCTACGTGCCGCTGATGCGGATGGTGCGCTACGGCGTCATCCTGGACGTGATCGGCATCGTCGTCATCACCGCCGCCGTCTGGTTCCTGGGCCCGCTGGTCCGCTAGAAAAAAACGGCCTCACGCAGAGACGCGGAGGACGCGGAGAAAAGCTCTCCACGTCCCCCGCGTCCTCTCCTATTCCCTATTCCCTGGTCCCTATTCCCTGCAGTTACCGGGACTCGTAGACCGAGACCTTGCCGTCCTTCGTGAAGGCGACGACGTCGTACGGCTGCTTGGTGGGCCCCTCCATGCCCGGCGAGCCCATGGGCATGCCGGGGACGGCGATGCCGGCCACGTTCGGGCGCTCGCGCAGCAGCCGCGCGATGACCTCGGCGGGCACGTGGCCCTCGATCACGTAGCCGTTGACCAGCGCCGTGTGGCACGAGTCCAGGTGCTGCGGCAGGCCGTTGGCGCGCTTGACCGGGGCCACGTTGGCGGTGTCGTGCACCTCGACGTCGAAGCCGGCCGCCTTCACGTGGTCCACCCACTTGATGCAGCAGCCGCACGTGGGCGACTTGTAGACGACGAGCCTGGTCCCGGGCACCGGCGCCTGCGCGCCGGCGGACGCCGTGGTGCCGGAGGCCGGCGCGGCGCTGTAGTCCGCGCCCGCGGGCGATGCGCTGGCGCCGGGCGAGGCGCCCTGCGCGCCGGAGTTGCAGGCGGCCAGGGCCGCGGCGGCCAGGAGCAGGGCCGCGTGGCGCAGCCCGGAAAGCGTGCGGTTCATGATCGGGTCCCCACGGGTGAACGGGGGGCGCGCTCCCGTACGCGCCCACGCATAACGCTCGCGCATCGCGTGCCCGCGCGCAAGCGTGCGTCTCCCCACACGCGTGCCGGGCCGTTGGGGACGCGTGCGGTGGGGCGCGGCGCTCCCAGCGGGGAC
>DASTLD010000505.1:0-2767 GCA_035715345.1 Longimicrobium sp. | reverse complement strand
GGGCCGCTGTACGCGGCGGACTACTTCGGGGAGATGTACGACTTCGCGGAGTTCCTGGTGCAGCGGGGGCTGGCGTACGTCGACTCGGCCACGGAGGAGGAGATCCGCGAGGCGCGCGGCACGGTGACGGAGCCGGGGCGGCCCACGCGCTTCCGCGACCGGCCGGCGGAGGAGAACCTGGACGTGTTCCGCCGCATGCGCGCGGGCGAGTTCCCCGACGGGGCCCACGTGCTGCGCGCAAAGATCGACCTGGCCGCGCGCAACATGCTGCTGCGCGACCCGGTGCTGTACCGAATCCGCCACGCGCACCACTATCGCACCGGCGACGCCTGGTGCATCTACCCGCTCTACGACTACGCGCACCCCATCGAAGACGCCATCGAGGGCATCACCCACTCGTTCTGCACCCTGGAGTTCGACAACAACCGGGCCGTGTACGACTGGGTGGTGGACCACTGGCAGGACTTCGTGCGCGCCCGCGGGGGCACGCCGGCGCGGCCGCACCAGTACGAGTTCGCGCGCGGCAACCTGGACTACACGGTGATGAGCAAGCGCAAGCTGCTCGCGCTGGTCAACGGGGGCCACGTGGCCGGGTGGGACGACCCGCGCATGCCCACCATCGCCGGCATCCGCCGCCGCGGGGTCACGCCCGAGGCGCTCAAGGCCTTCTGGGAGCGGATGGGGGTGGCGAAGTTCAACAGCCGCGTGGACATCGCCAAGTTCGAGTTCGCCATCCGCGACGACCTGAACACCCGGGCGCCTCGCGTCCTCTGCGTGCTGCGGCCGCTCAAGGTGGTCATCACCAACTATCCCGAGGGGCAGGCGGAGGAGCTGGACGCGCCCTTCTGGCCGCACGACGTGCCGAAGGAAGGGTCGCGCCCCCTGCCCTTCTCGCGCGTGGTCTACGTCGAGCGCGACGACTTCAGCGAGAACCCGCCGAAGGGCTTCCACCGCCTGTCGCCGGGCGCGGAGGTGCGGCTGCGCTACGCCTACGTCATCCGCTGCGACGAGGTGGTCAGGGACGATGCGGGTGAGGTGATCGAGCTGCGCTGCTCGTACGATCCCGCCACGCGCGGCGGCAACACGCCGGACGGGCGGACGGTGAAGGGAACGATCCACTGGGTCAGCGCGGAGCACGGCGTGCCCTGCGAGGTGCGCCTGTACGACCGCCTGTTCACCGTTCCCAACCCCGACGACGGCGAGGGGGACTTCACGGACCACCTGAACCCGGACTCGCTGGTCACCGTCACCGGCGCGGTCATCGAGCCGAGCGTCGCGGAGGATGCGCCGGGCAGCCGCTACCAGTTCGAGCGCCTGGGCTACTTCTGCAGCGACGTGGTGGATTCGCGGCCCGGCGCGCTGGTGTTCAACCGCACCGTGACTTTGCGCGACACCTGGGCCCGCCAGGCGCAGCCCGCCGCCGCCCCCCCACCGAAGCCCGAGCGCAAGGCCAAGGAGGCGGCATCGGGAGATGTGAAGCCGCGCGCGAAGGCGCCCGCCGCCGCCGTGGAGCGCCCGCCGGAGCTGGAGGCGCGCCGGAAGCGCTTCGCGGGCGAGCTGGGCCTCTCCGCGGGCGATGCGGACGTGCTGACGCGCGACGAGGAGCTGGCGGACCTGTTCGAGACCACGGTCGGCCTGGGCAGCGCACCGCGGGCGGTGGCGAGCTGGATCGTGAACGTGCTGCTGCTGGAGACCAAGGAGCGCGGGATCGCCGAGATCGCCTTCACCCCGGCGGAGCTGCACCGGCTGATCGGGCTGGTGGAGGACGGCACCATCTCCAGCGCGGCGGGGCGGACCGTGCTGGCGGAGATGGTGCGCGGCGGCGGCGCCCCGGACGAGATCGTGGAGCGCCGCGGCCTGCGCCAGGTGAGCGATCCGGGGGCGCTGGGCCCCGTCGTGGACCAGGTGATCGCCGCCAACGCCGCCAAGGCCGCCGAGTACCGCGCCGGCCGCACGGGGCTGCTCGGCTTCTTCGTCGGCGCCGTCATGCGCCAGTCCGGCGGCACCGCCAACCCGGAGCTGGTCAAGCAGCTGCTGGAGGAGCGGCTGAATACCTGACGGTCCTCGCTTCAACCACAGCGGCCCGGCCCGTCTACCGTGCCGGGCCGCCGCGGTTGCCTCTCACACGTGGATCACCAGATGCGCTGGATTCCGTAGGAATCAAGCGCGGGATCCACGCTGATGATCGGAAGACCTTCCGCGCGCGCCTGTGCCACGATCAGCCGGTCGAACGGGTCCCGATGGTGGAGGGGCAGATGGACGAACTCGGAAAGATGCGCCAGCTCAATGGCGAGCACGCCGATCCGCTGACGCTCCAACTGCTCGGGGATGAGGTCGGAGAAGGGACGATCCAGGGAGAGCTTGCCGAGGCTGTGCTTGATCGCGATTTCCCATAAGCCCGCGGCGCTTACGAGCATCGCGTTCTCACGCGCCTCGATCAGGCTGCGAGCGTGCGTGCTCAACCGCTCGGCACCGCCGATGAACCAGAGGAAGGCGTGGGTATCCAGAAGCGCGCGCATGCGGGCTTACATGTAGTCGCGGAAGTCCTCGAGCGGCGCGTCGAAGTCATCGGCCATGTGGATCAACCCCTTCGCGCTGCCGAACTCGCGTGGTCCCTGCGCCCGCCGGAACGGGATGATTTTCGCGACCGGCTCGCCGTCCTCCGTCAGGATCACGTCCTCGCCGCGGCTCACCTGCCGAACCAGCTCAGGAAGCCGTGCCTGTGCCTGATCGAGGTCAACTGCTCGCTCTCCCACCAGCCCCTCCG
>DASTLD010000504.1:0-4208 GCA_035715345.1 Longimicrobium sp. | reverse complement strand
CCACCTTTGGGCGTGAAAGCCGTTACGGGCTGGAGAACCACGGCATCCGGAACCCCGGCACCGTCTTCTGGAACCTGAACCCGGTGGAGCTGGTGGAGCACGCCATCCGCCGCGGCGAGGGAAGCCTGGTGGACGGCGGGCCCTTCAACGCGGTGACCGCGCCGCACACCGGCCGCAGCCCCAACGACCGCTTCGTGGTGCGCGAGCCCGGCAGCGAGGGCAACGTCTGGTGGGGCAAGGTCAACGTGCCCATCGAGGCGGAGAAGTACGACCTGCTGCGGGCGGAGGTGGTGGACCACCTGGAGGGGCAGGACCTGTACGTGCGCGACATGTGGGCGGGCGCGGACCCGCGCTACCAGCTGCCGGTGCGCGTCATCACCCCCAGCGCCTGGCACAACCTGTTCGCGTACAACATGTTCCGCCGCCCGGACGAGGCGGAGCTGGAGGGGATGGAGCCGGGCTTCACGGTCCTGCACGCGCCCGAGTTCGAGGCGGACCCGGAGCGCCACGGCACGCGGACCAGCACCTTCATCCTGCTCAACTTCGGGCGCCGCGAGGTGCTGATCGGCGGCACGCGCTACGCCGGCGAGATCAAGAAGTCCATCTTCGGCGTGCTGAACTACACGCTGCCCCTGCAGGGCGTGCTGTCCATGCACTGCAGTGCCAACGTCGGCCCGCAGGGCGACACGGCGCTCTTCTTCGGCCTGAGCGGCACGGGCAAGACCACGCTCTCCGCGGACCCCGAGCGCGGCCTGATCGGCGACGACGAGCACGGCTGGAGCGACGACGGCGTCTTCAACTTCGAGGGCGGCTGCTACGCCAAGGTCGTCAAGCTGTCGAAGGAGGGCGAGCCGGAGATCTACGCCACCACGCGCATGTTCGGCACGGTGCTGGAGAACTGCGTGCTGGACGAGCAGCGCCGCGTGGACTTCGACGACATCTCCATCACGGAGAACACGCGCGCCAGCTACCCGCTGCACTACATCCACAACTACGTGCCCGAGGGCCGCGGCGGGCATCCCAAGAACATCGTGTTCCTGACGGCGGACGCGTACGGCGTGCTGCCGCCCATCAGCCGGCTCACCCCCGAGCAGGCGATGTTCTACTTCCTCTCCGGCTACACCGCCAAGGTCGCGGGAACGGAGCGGGGGGTAAAGGAGCCGCAGCCCACCTTCTCCGCCTGCTTCGGCGCGGCGTTCCTGTCGCTGCACCCGGGCGTGTACGCGGAGATGCTGGGAAAGAAGCTGGAGCAGCACGGCGCGCGCGTGTGGCTGGTCAACACGGGGTGGACCGGCGGCGGCTACGGCGTGGGACACCGGATGAAGCTGGCCTACACGCGCGCCATGGTGCGCGCCGCCCTGGCCGGCGAGCTGGACGGCGCGGAGACGGAGACGGTGCCGTTCTTCAACCTGGAGATCCCGAAGAGCGTGCCGGACGTGCCCGCGGAGGTGCTGAACCCGCGCGGCACCTGGGCGGACGCGGCGGCCTACGACGCGCAGGCGCGCAAGCTGGCGCAGGCGTTCGCCGACAACTTCCAGCAGTTCGCCGACCGCGTCCCGGAGAGCGTCCGCAAGGCCAGCCCGCGCGCGGACTAGACCCGCAGGCCGACGGTAAGACGGGCCGGATTCCCGCGGAGTCCGGCCCGTCTTCTTGTTTCCCGCCAGCGGAGAGGCACGTTTAACGGACATCCTTGTGCGCTCGTTTGGGGATGATTACTGTGGAGGGCCAGGGGGATCGTGTCTTTCGATGAGGAGGTCGCATGCGTCGTTCGAAAATGGTCAGCGGGGCGACCGGGCTGCTCCTGGCCGTGGCGCTGGCCGCGGGATGCACCGACGAGGGCGGTGCCGGGCGCGGCGTGGTGGCGCTGAACGACGGTGCCGCCGCACCGGTGCCGTCCTCCGGCGTGCGGGCGGCGACGGGGCTGAGCCACCTGCCCGCCCCGGCCAGCGCGGGCGAGCTCCGGCGCAGCCTGGAGCGGCACTATCCCCCGCGATTCGTGGCGGAGCGGCGGACGGGGGCGGTGCTGGTGGACGTGTCCGTCGACGAGCAGGGCCGGGTCCGCCGGGTGGACGTCGTGGATCCTCCCGCGCCGGTGCCCGGCGAACCAGCGCACCGGGTGGTGCTGGTCCGGCGCGATCCCGCGACCGGCCGCACCGTGGAGACCGTGGCCAGCCCGCGGTATGACCGCGCGTTCGGGGATGCCGCCGTGGCGGCGCTGCGCGAGGTGCGCTTCACGCCCGCGCGGCGGGATGGGCGTCCCGTCCCTCACACGGCCAGGATGACCGTGCAGTTCCAGCCCCCCGCGGGCACGGCTTCCGGCGGGGAGGGAGCAGGATGAGCGCCCCGTTCCGGCACAGTGCTTCCCGGCGCCGGCTCACCATCGCGGCGGCGGCGGCGCTGCTCGTGCTCACGCCGCGCATCGCGTCCGCCTGCCTCGACACGTGCGTGAAGCGAGTGGGAACGTTCATCACCGTGGGCGGAGACACGTACATCATCGACTCGTGCACGCTCACGGAGAGCACCGACTCCATGACGGTGTACATCACCTGCAGCTACCGGATGTTCCTGGCGGACAACTGACTCTCCGCGGCGCTCTCGCAGGGACTTGCGTTGGGCGATCCCCGCGCCGCGTTTCAGGGGATCAGAGCCAGCCCTTCTCCCGCGCCATGCGGGCGGCCTCGGTGCGGTTGGCGGCGCTGAGCTTGGAGATGGCCGCCGAGAGGTAGTTGCGCACCGTGCCCTCGGAGAGGAAGAGCGCGGACGCGATGGCGGCGCTGGCCAGGCCCTCGCCTGCCAGGCGCAGCACCTGCCGCTCGCGGTCGCTCAGCGGGTCGCTGACGGTCCACGCCTCCTGGGCCAGCGCCGGGTCCACGGCGCGGCCGCCCGCGTGGACGCGCCGCACCGCGTTGGCCAGCTCGTCCGCGGGGCTGTCCTTGAGCAGGTATCCGGCGGCGCCCGCGTCCAGCGCCCGGCGCAGGTAGCCGGTCCGCGCGAAGGTGGTGAGGATGATGACCCGCGGCGGCAGCCTGCGGCGCGTGACCTCCGCCGCAAGCTCCAGCCCCGTCAGGTGGGGCATCTCGACGTCCGTCAGCAGCACGTCGGGCGCATCCCGCTCCACCAGCTCCAGCGCCTCGCGGCCGTCCCGCGCCCGGCCCACGACCTGGATGTCGCTCTCGATCTCCAGCAGCGCGGCCAGGGCACCCAGCACCAGCGCCTGGTCCTCCGCGATCAGCACCCGGATCATCCCGCCCCCGCGATTTCCACGGCCGCCGCCGGGAGGGCAGGCTGGGGCGGGGCGGCCGCCGTCCCCCCCGGCACGCGGGCGGAGATGAGCGTCCCGGCGCCGCCGCGGCCCGGGCCGCGGCGCAGCGTGCCGCCCACCGCCTCCACCCGCTCGCGCATCCCGCGCAGCCCGCTCCCTTCCGCCGCGCCGCCCCCGCGCCCGTCGTCCTCCACCTCCAGCACGCACCCGGCGCCGTCCGCGCGCAGGCGGACGCGGCACCACCCGGCATGCGCGTGGCGGACCACGTTGGTCACCGCCTCGCGCAGCGCCAGGGCGAGCGCCTCTTCCACCTCGCGCGCCAGCTCCACCGGCTGGCTCTCGACCTCGGCGCGGATGCCGGCGGCCGCCAGGAGCGAGCGAGAGCGCCCGGTCTCGTCCGCCAGCGAGGCGCGGTAGCCGCGGATGGCCTCGCGCACCTCGCGCAGCGCCGTGCGGGCCACCTGCTCGACGTCGCGGATCTCCCGCTCCGCGCGCGCGGCGTCGCGCGTGGCGAGCTTGGCGGCCAGCTCGGACTTGAGCACGATGAGCGAGAGCGTGTGCCCCAGCAGGTCGTGCAGGTCGCGGGCGATGCGCTCCCGCTCCGCCACCGCGGCCAGGTGCTCGATGCGCTCGTGCGCCAGCCGCAGCCGCGCGTTGGCCCGCCGCACCTGCGCGCCGTGGACGTTCACGTAGCCGATGATCAGGGGCATGCCCGCCGCGGGCAGCCAGTACCAGAGCGGCGCATCCACCAGCCACGAGGTGGCCGCCCCCAGCGCGGCGACGGCCACGATGGCCCGCACGGCGTTGCGCGTGGGCTCCAGGCTGCCGGCAAAGCTGGCGGCGTAGATGAAGAAGACGGACGCGCCGATGTTGAGCGGCGTGAGCGCCACCCCCAGCAGCGCCTGCACGCCCACGACGGGCAGCAGCGCCCGGCCGCGGACCCAGT
>DASTLD010000503.1:0-6941 GCA_035715345.1 Longimicrobium sp. | reverse complement strand
CACCGCCCCCAGCAGGGAGATGCTGCGCCAGTCGCGGCCGCCCGGGCGCACCCACCGCGACAGCCGCTCCACCGTGTCGATGTTGTGCGCCAGGATCGCCGGCCGGGCCTCGACCACCGCGCGCAGGGCGGCTTCGTTGCCCTTGAAGTCGGGGATCAGCACCTCGACCGTGCAGCCGGGGACGCGCTCGTGGATCTGGCGGATGACCTCGGCGTAGATGGCCGCGCCGCCGTCCTTGAGCTCGTCGCGGTTCACCGAGGTGATGACCGCGTGCTCCAGCCCCATGGTGGCGACCGTCTCCGCCACGCGGCGCGGCTCGTCGGCGTCCAGCTCGGTGGGGAGCCCGTGGGCGACCGCGCAGTACTTGCAGGCGCGGGTGCACACGTCGCCCAGGATCATGAAGGTGGCGGTGCCGCTCTCCCAGCACTCGCCGATGTTGGGGCAGTGCGCCTCTTCGCAGACGGTGTGCAGCCCCTGCGAGCGCATGAGCTGCTGCAGCCGCAGGTAGTTGGGACCGCCGGGGGCGCGCACCCTGAGCCACTCGGGCTTGCGCGCGCGCAGGGGCACCCCCTCCTGCCCCTCCGCCAGGTGCAGGTCCGGGCGCCCCTTGCTCTTGACCACGCCGTTGTCCTTGCCCGCCGGCGCGTAGCCGTACGGAGCGGGGACCTCGGGCGCGCTGGTGCCGCTCATATATGCCTCGTATGGCGGGGGACGCGCCCCCGCGCGCTGTGTCCGGACCGGCCCGGTGCGGCCTGCAACCCGTGGGCCGGATCGTCGTTGTGCCGCCCCAACTTAGCCCGTTCGTCAAGCACCTGCCAGAGCCCGCGCGTCGTCCGGGGCGGTGGGGGCGATGAGGTCCACCCCGTGCGCCGCCAGCCTGCGCGCGGCCGCGGCGGGCCGCCCGTCGCCGTGCTCCAGCGCCCACTGCGCGTGATGCGCCAGCAGCGCCGTCTCCAGCGCGCGCCCCAGGGTGAGGGCAAAGCGCCGGGCGCCGGCCTCCAGCGCGCCGCGGTCGCGGGATGCCTCGCGCAGCCAGCGGGCGGCGTGGTCCACGGCCCGCAGCGCGGCCTGCACCGGCGCCGCCAGCGACGCGTCGCGCACCTCCGCCGCGCAGCGCGCCGCCTCCGCCGCGACCGGCTCCACGCCGCGCTCGCCGAGCGCGCGGAGGGTATCGAGCGCCAGGACGTTGGTCGTGCCCTCCCAGATGGTCAGCACCTGCGCGTCGCGCAGCAGGAGGGGGATGCCGGTGTCCTCTACGTACCCCGCGCCGCCGAACGCCTCCACCACCTCGCTGGCCACGGCGACGGACTGGCGGGCGGTGGTCAGCTTGGCGATGGGGGTCAGCACGCGCAGCAGCGCCCGGCCGGTATCGTCCAGCTCGCCGCTCTCCTGTTGGCCCAGCAGCTCCGCGACGCGGAAGGTCAGGTGCAGCGCGCCCTCGAACTCCGCCTGCAACCCCGCGAGCGTGTCCACGTGCAGCGGCTGGTCGCGGAGCAGCGCGCCGAACGCCGTGCGCCGCGCCGCGTAGGCGCTGGCGAGCGCGATGCCGCGGCGCATGAGCGCGCAGGCGCTCACCGCGTTCCAGGTGCGCGTCACGTTCAGCATGGGCGCGATGGCGCGCACGCCGCCCTCCAGCCCGGCGACGGGCTCAGCGGGGGCGCCGTCCAGCGTCAGCTCGGCGGTGGGGAGCTTGCGCGTGCCGAGCTTGTCCTTGAGCCGGTCGATGGTGATGCCGCGCAGGCGCCCGTCCTCGCCGCGCGTCTCCAGGTAGAAGAGCGCCAGGCCGCGGCCGCCCTCGGGGTTGCCTTCCGGCCGCGCCAGCGTCAGCGCCATCTGCGACGTGGCCGCGGAGGTGAACCACTTCCGCCCGTACAGCCGCCACTGCCCCGCATCGTCCCGGCGGGCGACGGTCCGGCTGCGGCCCACGTCGGAGCCGCCCGTGGTCTCCGTCATCCACTGGCCGCTGGTCCAGAACGCCCCGGGGTCGCGCGACGTGAGATGCGGCACCGCGCGGCGGACGAGCGCGTCGTTGCCCGCCTCGATCAGCGCGCGGGCGGCGCCGTCGGTCATCGCCAGCGGGCAGGAGTAGATGTCGGTGGAGGGGGTGAACAGGTAGGCGAGCGCGAACTGGTGCACCCGGCTGAACGCCCCGTGCGCTCGCTCGTACGCGGTGGCCACCACGCCGTGCTCCGCCGCGATGCGCTCGGCCCGGAGCCAGAGCGGCGTCAGCTCGATGCGGTCCACGCGGTTGCCCCAGGCGTCCCACTGCACCAGCCGCGGCTCGTCGAGGCGATCGGCGAGCTGCGCCGGGTACAGCTCCGCCGAGATGCGCCCCATCTCCCGCAGCGACGGCTCTACGTCCGCGAGCACGTCCGCCGGCAGCACGCGCCCCAGCAGCGACCGCAGCGCCGCGTCCTCATCGTACTGGTTGCCGAGCTCCGGCGGCTCCTGCGTGAACGGCATCATCGTCTCGGATCGGGTGATGAGGACAACGTTGCCGGACGCGCGACCGTCCGCCAGTCCGAACGCAAGAATCCCGGCCTCTGGAGAAGGCCGGGACGGCAATGGTGTACGCGGGAGCGGCTCTCCCGCGCCACGGTGTCATCCTGAGGGAGGCGCCTCGTGGGACCAGACGCATGCGCGAATCCCTGGCGCCGACCGAAGGATCTTCTTGCCCGCACGCACGGGACGGCCTGGCGCGCGTCGCCGCCCCGTTCCCATTCCCAGGCAAGATCCTTCGGTCGCGCCCAAAGCATCGCGGCAGGGCAGGGCTTTGCGCGGGCGCTCCTCAGGATGACAACTCGCTTGGGGGCAAAGGTTAGCGAAGATCCCTCCCGCAGTTCTCTGCGTCCTCCGCGTCTCTGCGTGAGTCCCGCAGTTCTCCCGCGTCCTCCGCGTCTCTGCGTGAGCCCCGCAGTTCTCCTATTCCCTATTCCCTGATCCCTATTCCCTGCAGTTCACGCCTCCCACGGCAGCTCGGGCTTGCCGAAGTGCCCGTAGTTCGTCGTCGAGCGGTAGATGGGCCGCAGCAGGTCCAGGCGCTCGATGATGGCCGCGGGGCGGAAGTCGAAGTTGGCCCGCACGAACGCCTCCGCCGCGAACGGGTCGCCGGTGCCGAAGGTGTCGACCTTGACCGACACCGGCTGCGCCACGCCGATGGCGTACGCCACCTGCACCTCCGCCCGCCGCGCCAGCCCCGCCTTCACGACCTGCCGCGCCACGAAGCGGCAGAAGTACGCGCCGCTGCGGTCCACCTTGCTGGGGTCCTTGCCGCTGAACGCGCCCCCGCCGTGCCGCCCCATGCCGCCGTAGGTGTCCACGATGATCTTGCGCCCCGTCACGCCCGCGTCCGCCGACGGCCCGCCCTGCACGAAGCTGCCCGTGGGGTTCACCAGGATGTTCAGGTCGTCGTGGTACCAGGCGCCCAGCCCCTCCGGCACGATGGTGGTCGCGACGAAGTGGCGGATGGCCTCGCGGTCCACGTCCGCGGTGTGCTGCGTGGAGACCAGCACGTCCGTCACGCGCACCGGGCGGTTCTCGCCGTCGTACACCACGGAGACCTGCGTCTTGGAGTCCGGCCGCAGCCAGGAGACCGTGCCCGCCTTGCGGTGCGCCGCCAGCGCGCGCGCTAGGCGGTGGCTGAGCAGGATGGGCAGCGGCATCAGCTCCGGCGTCTCGTCCGTGGCGTAGCCGAACATGATGCCCTGGTCGCCGGCGCCCTGCTCTCCCACCAGGCTGGTGTCCGCGTCCACGCCCTGCGCGATCTCCGCCGCCTGCGCGGAGAGGAAGCACAGGATCTCCACGTCGTCCGCGCGGAAGGGCTGGTCCGCGTCCACGTACCCGATCTCGCGGATGGTGCGGCGCACCACGGCCTCGTAGTCAACCTTCGCCGACGAGGTGATCTCGCCCGCCAGCACCACGCGGCTCTCCTTGACCAGCACCTCGCAGGCGACGCGGCTGCGCGGGTCCGCCTCCAGGTGCGCGTCCAGGATGGCGTCGGCGATGGCGTCGCACACCTTGTCCGGGTGCCCCTCGGACACGGACTCGGAGGTGAAGGTGTAGGCCACGGCGGCCGGGGCCCGGGGGATCAGGACGGTGCTCATGCTCTGCTGCGCTCCTGTGACTGCGGGTTGCGAGGGTTCGCGGCCGGACGCACGGAGGGCCGCGGCGTCAGGTCTGAGGACGCGCGGCCCTTTCCGTGACGCTTTAGGCGGGTGTCCCGTTCGGGGAGCGGGCCCGCCAAGCTGTCGGTGTCAAAGCGCCCGCTCCCGCCCGCCGCTCGCGCGCCGGGCCGGAGTGATCCAGTCGATCTCAAAAGCAACGGGGCCCCGCGCGAAAATCCGCGCGGGGCCCCGCGGCGGTTTAGCACATTTGTAACGCGGAGCAATCGCACAAATCGCCGCGGCGCCGTGAAGCGCGGCAGGAGGATAGCGGGGCAGGACGGATCGTGCAACCCGGGGACGGGGGGGAATAGGGTCTCACGCAGAGACGCAGAGGGCGCAGAGAACTGCGGGAAGCCCTCCCGGCCCTTGCGTACCCGCGAGATGTCATCCTGAGGGAGCGCCGGCGCGAAGCCTTGTCTTGCGCCGAAACCCAGGGCGCGACCGAAGGATCTTGCCTGCGAATGCGCACGGGTAGGCGCCGCGCGCCGGGAGCGGCCGTGCGTGCGGGAGAGAAGATCCTTCAGTCGCGCCCGGAGTCCTGCGCGGTGCCGGACCCGGCGCGGGCGCTCCTTCAGGATGACAACTCGCGCCTCGGATAGGAATATCCCGATGGCCGATAACGAGACGCTTGCGTTCTGGAATAGAAACTGCTATCCTCCCCAGTTATGGAACGAAACCGTATCGAATCGTCCGAGGCGATGGCCTCACGTGGGCCGGGGCGGCCGCGGAGCGCGGAGGCGCACGCGGCCATCCTCGGCGCCGCCATCGACCTGGTCCGCGAGGTGGGATACGACGCGGTGACCATGGACGGCATCGCGGCGCGCGCGGGGGTGGGCAAGGCCACCGTCTACCGGCGCTGGACGAGCAAGGAGGCGCTGGTGGTGGAGGCGCTGGGCCGGCTCGTGGCCGCCATGCCGGTGCCGGACACGGGCGACACGCACCAGGACGTGCTGCTGCTCATGCTCACCCACCTGCGCATGTACCAGGACCCGGCCACCGGCGCGCTGCTCAGCGGCCTGGTGGCGGCCATGGCGCGCAGCGAGGCCATTGCCCACGCGGTGCGTTCGGGCTTCATCGCCATCCGCGAGCGGGCGCTGCGGGGGGTGCTGGAGCGCGGCGCGGCGCGCGGCGACCTGCCCCCGGACGTCGATCCCGTCCTCGCGACCGAGCTGCTGAACGGGCCGCTCTTCTACCGCTACCTGATCCACGGCGGGCCCATGGACGAGGAGATGGTGCACGGCGTCGTCCGCGCGGTGCTGCGCGGGCTGGCGCCGGGCGCCTGACGGATTCGCATCACCCTTCATCCGCCGGAGAAACGAGCATGCTGGGCCTGCTGAACGACGCCGCGCGCCGCGACCCCTTTCCCCTGTACGACCAGGCGCGCGCGCGCACGCCCGTGCTGCGCGACCCGGCCAGCGGCGTGTGGATGCTGTTCGACTACGAGAGCGTGCGGCGCGCCCTGAACGACCCCGCGGTGTTCAGCTCCGTGGTGTCGCCGCCGGACTCCAGGCCCGGGCGCTGGCTGATCTTTTCCGATCCCCCGCGGCACACGCACCTGCGCGCGCTGATCATGCGCGCCTTCACGCCGCGGGCGGTGGCGGGGCTGGAGCCGCGCATCCGCCGCATCTCCGCCACGCTGCTGGACGGGGTGATGGAGCGCGGGGAGATGGAGCTGGTGGCGGAGTACGCGGTGCCGCTGCCGCTGATGGTCATCGCGGAGATGCTGGGCGCGCCGGCGGAGGACCACCCGCGCTTCCGCCGCTGGAGCAAGGCCATCGTCAACCTGATCCTGACCCTCTCGGGCGGCGAGGCGGCCGAGAGGGCCGTCGCGGCGTTCGCCGCCGTGCACGCGGAGATGCAGCCGTACGTGGCCGCGCTGGTCGACGAGCGGAGGATCACGCCGCGCGACGACCTGCTGACGCGCCTGGTGCAGGCGGAGGTGGAGGGGCACCGCCTGGGCGACGAGGACATCCTGGGCTTCTTCCAGCTCCTGCTGCTGGCGGGGCACGAGACCACGACCAACCTGATCGGCAACGCGGTGCTGTGCCTGCTGGACAACCCGGACCAGCTCCGCCTGCTGCGCACCGTTCCGGAGCTGCTGCCCACCGCGCTGGAAGAGGTGCTGCGCTACCGCTCGCCCGTGCAGGCCGCCTTCCGCGCCACCCAGCGCGACGTGGAGGTCCGCGGGCAGACCATCCCGGCAGGGCAGCTGGTGCTGGCCCTGATCGGCTCCGCCAACCGCGACCCGGCGCACTTCCGCGACGCGGGCCGCTTCGACGCCGCGCGCACCCCCAACCCGCACGTGGCGTTCGGGCACGGCATCCACTTCTGCATCGGCGCCCCGCTGGCGCGCCTGGAGGCCCGCATCGCGCTGGGCGACCTGCTGGCGCGGACCCGGATGCTGGCGTGCGCGGACGGTGGCGCCTGGGAGCCGCGCCCCGCCTTCCACGTGCACGGCCCCGACCGCCTGTCCCTGCGATTCGAGGCCGCGGACCGGCCCGCCGCCGCTCGTCCCGCCGCGCTCCCGTTGTAGTCCGCCCCTCCCCATTCGTTCTCCCATGGCGGGGCCGCGGATGCGCGGGCCACGTCCCGCGGAGGGCGCCGTCCCAGCGGCGTGCCTCCGCCACGGCCCGGCGGGTGTCCGGATACCGTGCCGGAATGGGAGGCCGGGGGGCGTGGACCCGCCGCGGCGGCCTTCGCGGCGGGCAGGGAACCTGCCGCGCGGAGGCCGGGTAGGCACAAAGCGTCGGAACAGGAGAGTGGGTCCCTTGACACGTG
>DASTLD010000502.1:0-5170 GCA_035715345.1 Longimicrobium sp. | reverse complement strand
ACCGCCACGGTGGGGCGCCGGCTGATCCAGCCGCCCGGCGGCGGGCCCCCGCGCGACCTGGGCGCCGCCAGCGCCGGCGAGCTCGTGCTGTACCGCGACGGCGCGTTCCTGCTGCTCAGCGGCGGGTCCGTCTACCAGATCACCTCCTGAGGCCACGGACGATGAGACGCACCCGCCGCGCCGCCTGGCTGCTGCTCCTGGCCGCCGCCGCGTCCTGCGATTCGCCCACGGGCGATGGAAGGGCGGGGCCGCCGGCCGCGCTGGACGTGGTCTCCGGCGACGACCAGACCGCCACGGTGGGCACCGAGCTGCCGCAGGCGCTGGTGGTGCGCGTGCTCGACGACGACGGCGACCCGGTGCCGGACCAGATCGTGAACTTCGTGGTCACCGCCGGCGGAGGGTCGGTGTTCGCGGGCACCGCGCTGACCGACGCCAACGGCCAGGCCAGCGAGCGCTGGACCCTGGGCACCGTGGCGGGCGACACGCAGTACGTCCAGGCGCGCGCGGTGGACGCGAGCGGCCAGCCGCTGGTCTTCGGCACCTTCAGCGCGGTGGGCACGCCGGGCAACCCGGCCGCCATCACCCCGGTGGGGCCGGCGGCGCGCACGGGGGGCGCGGGCCAGGCGCTGGCGGACTCGCTGGCCGCGCGGGTGACCGACGCCTACGGGAACGCCATCCCCGGCGCGGCGGTCGTGTGGAGCGTGCGCTCGGGCGGCGGCTCCATCGCCCCCCTGGAAACCACCACGGGGGCGGACGGCGTCGCGCGGGCGGCGTGGACGCTGGGGACGCGCCTGGACAGCGTGCAGGCGGCTCAGGCCGCGGCGGGCGTCTCGCTCGTCACGGAGTTCACCGCGCAGGCCTCGCTGCCCCTGGGCGCGCAGCTGGTGAAGGTGTCGGGCGACGGGCAGGTCGGCACGGTGGCCGCGCCGCTCCCCGCCCCGCTCAGGGTGGCGCTGCGGCTGATGGACGGCCGCCCGGTGGCCGGCGCGACGGTCGACTGGATCACGCCCCTGTTCCAGGGGGGTGTCACGCCCGCCACCACGACCACGGACGCCAACGGCGAGGCCGCGGGAACGTGGTTCATGAGCATGACCGCCGGCCCCCACATGACCAGCGCCCGGTCCCCGGGCGCGACGCCGGCGGGCTTTATCGCCACCGCCACCCCGGGCCCCGCCACGGAGGTGGTCCAGGTGTCCGGCAACGGCCAGGTCGCGGCGCCGGGCGCCCCGCTGCTCAACCCGGTGGTGGTGCGCGCCCGGGACACCTACGGCAACGGCGTCCCGGGCGTCCCCATCACCTGGACGGTCATGTCCGGCGGCGGCTCCGTGAGCCCCGCCAGCGGCGTCACGGGCGCGGGCGGAACGGCCTCCGCGGCGTGGACGCTGGGGCCGGCCGCGGGAGACCAGGTCCTGCGCGCGCACAGCGGCACGCTGGTGCCCACCGTCTTCGGCGCCACGGCGCGGACCAGCGGCAACCTGGGCATCAGCGTGCGGCTGCCGCAGCCCAACACGCCGGTAGGCGACCGGGTGACCGTGGCGGCGCGCATGACCACGGCCGGGTCCGGCATCACCATGACCGCGCGGGTCATGGACCGCACCACCGCCCTGGCGTACGACGGGCGCAGCGAGTTCGTGGGCACGCTGGACCTGGCGGGGCTGCCGCGCGGGCCGCTGGAGCTGCGCGTCCGCGCGCAGTCCGCCGTGGGGGACACGGGCGCGGTGGTGGTGCCCGTCATCCACGACACGCCCCCGGGGCTGGCCGTTCAGGCGCCGGCCTTCAACACCGTGGCGCGCCCGGACCTGCGCATCGACGCGGACTGCACCGACGACGACCCGGCGGGGTGCACCAGCGTGGTGGTGGACCTGATGAACTTCCAGGTGCCGGGGGCGCGCCTGGCCTCCGGCACCACCGGCGTGCACACCACCGTCTCGCTGGCCGCGCAGGAGGGGAGCACCGTCCGAATCCGCATCCGCGCCACCGACAACCGCGGGCAGGTGACGGACGTCTTCCGGGAGATCCCCGTCTGGAGCAACGCCCGGTGGACGGAGGTGGCGTCCGGCGGAATCCTGATGTGGGACGTGGACGCCACCCGCGCCCTGGCGCTGGACTCCGCGGCCGTGCGCATCTTCGGCACGGGCGGCGGCGGAGAGGTGGCGGCGGTGGCCCGGCCCGGGAACCCCGGCTTCATCCCGGACCCGCGCGTGCGCGGCTTCCTGCACCCCGCCGGCGCCATCTTCGCGACGGAGTCGTACGGCCCGCTCTACGACTGGCGCGCCGGCGGCCTGGCCACGCGCACGGGGTGGGGCTCCACCCTGGTGGTGGAGGGCGGCTGGGCGGCCTGGAACGCCGGCGGCCTCGGCCGCGACCTGTTCCGCGAGGACCTGAACGCCGGCACGCTGGCGCAGCTCGCGTCCGGCGTCTCCAACACCGGGCCGGACGTGGCGGCCAACGGCGACGTGGTCGTGTCCGTCTCCAGCGCCATCCACCGCTACCGCGACGGCGGGGTGGCGCAGGTCTCGTCCTCGCTGGCCAACCACCTGTACGTGGGCCCGGTGGCGGACGGGGTGAACGTCGTCTACCTGCGGCACGCCGACATCAGCCGGCCCGGCGACCTGATGCTCTGGGACGGGACGGCGGAGACGCTGCTGGCCGCCTCGCACAGCGGCCACTACGACGCCGCCGGCGGGTGGACGGCCTACCAGCTGTACGACGCCGGCGCGGTGCCGCAGGTGTGGGTGCGGGCGCCGGACGGCACGCGCACGCAGGCCACCTTCCGCTCCGGGGCCAGCGGGCTGCTGGCGCTGGCGCCGGACGGGCGGGTGCTGGTCGGCAGCGGCGGGCGCCTGTACGGCGCCGCCCCGCCCCACGGCGGCGCCCTGGAGGACCTGGGCCCGGCGCCCAGCGGCGGCGTGTACGTGGTGCGCGGCGGCAGCTTCTACCTGCTGCTGGGCCGCTCCGCCTTCCGGCTGACGGGCTTCTAGGCGGAGTGGACGACGGGCGGGACCACCCTCCGTGCCGCCGCGCGAAGCACGCGCGGCCGGCCGGCGGGGAGACACGAACGAAACGGATGCACCCATGCGCCGCCTGCTGCCGATCGCCTGCGCGCTGGCCCTGCTCGCGGCCTGCGAATCTCCCACGGGGGATGGCAAGGCCGGACCTCCCGCCGCGCTGGACATCGTCTCCGGCGACGACCAGACGGCCACGGTCGGCACGGAGCTGCCGCAGGCCCTGGTGGTGCGCGTGCTGGACGACGACGGCGACCCGGTGCCCGACCAGGTGGTCAACTTCGTGGTCACGGCGGGCGGCGGCTCGGTGTTCGCCGGCACCGCCATCACCGACGACAACGGCGAGGCGCGCGAGCGCTGGACGCTGGGCACCGTGGCCGGCGACACGCAGTACGTGCAGGCCCGCGCGGTCAACTCCGCCGGGCAGGCGCTGGTGTTCGGCACCTTCAGCGCGGTGGGCACGCCGGGCAACCCGGCGGCCGTCACCCCCGTGGGCCCGGCGGCGCGCACCGGGGCCGCCGGGCAGGCGCTGGCGGACTCGCTCGCGGTGCGGGTGACGGACGCGCACGGCAACCCCGTCACCGGCGCGGCGGTCGTGTGGAGCGTGCGCTCGGGCGGCGGCTCCATCTCCCCGCTCAACACGACGACGGGCGCGGGAGGCATCGCCCGGGCCGCGTGGACGCTGGGGACGCGGGTGGACAGCGTGCAGGTGGCGCAGGCGGCCGCCGGCGCGGCGCTGGTCGCCGAGTTCACCGCCCAGGCCACGCTGCCGCTGGGCGCGCAGCTGGTCAAGGTGTCGGGCGATGCGCAGACGGGGACGGTGGGCACGGCGCTCCCCGCGCCGCTGCGGGTGGCGCTGCGGCTGATGGACGGGCGCCCGGTGCCGGGCGTGGCGGTCAGCTGGAGCACCTCCAGCGGCTCGCTGTCGCCCACCGGCGGCACCACCGACGCCAACGGCGAGGTGGCGTCCACCTGGACGCTGGGCACCACCGCGGGCGGCCAAGCGGCCACCGCCAGCGCCGCCGGCGCCACGCCGGCCAGCTTCACGGCCACGGCCGCGGCCGGCGCCGCCACCGCGCTGCAGAAGGCCGCGGGCGACGGGCAGACCGGCTCGCCGGGCACGGCGCTGCCCAACCCGGTGACCGTGCGCGCCACGGACGCCTACGGCAACCCGGTGGCCGGCGTGCCCGTCACCTGGACGGTCATGACCGGCGGCGGCTCCGTGAGCCCGCCCTCGAACACGACCGGCGCGGGGGGCACCGCCAGCGCCACCTGGACGCTGGGCCCGGCCAGCGGGCAGCAGACGCTCCGCGCGCACAGCGGCACGCTGGCCCCGGCCACCTTCACCGCCACGGCCGGCTCCAGCGGCACCCTGGGCGTCAGCGTGCGCCTGCCGCAGCCCAACACGCCGGTGGGCGACCTGATGACCGTGGCGGCGCGCATCACCACGCCGGGGTCCGGCATCACCATGACCGCGCAGGTGATGGACCGCTCCACCGCGCTGACCTACAACGGGACCAGCGAGTTCGTGGGCACGCTGTCGCTGGCCGGGCTGCCGCGCGGCGAGCTGACGCTGCGGGTGCGCGCCCAGGCCGCCAACGGCGACACCGGCGTCGTGAACGTGCCCATCATCCACGACACGCCCCCGGCGCTCGACGTGCAGGCGCCCGTGTTCAACACCGTGGCGCGGCCGGACCTGCGCATCGACGCGGACTGCACGGACGACGACCCGGCGGGGTGCACCAGCGTGGTGGTGGACCTGATGAACTTCCAGACGCCGGTGGGCCGCCTGGCCTCCGGCACCACCGGCGTGCACACCACCGTCTCGCTGGCGGCGCAGGAGGGGACCACCGTCCGCATCCGCATCCGCGCCACCGACAACCGCGGCCAGGTGACCGACGTCTTCCGCGAGATCCCCGTCTGGACCAGCGCCCAGTGGACGGAGGTGGCCTCCGGCGGCTACCTGATGTGGGACGTGGACGCCACCCGCGCCCTGTACGTGGACTCCGCCTCCGTGCGCATGCGGGGCCTGGGCGGCGGGGCGGAGACGGTGCTGCTGGCCCGCACCGCCCCCAACGCGATCCCCGACTCGCGCGTGGCGGGCTACCTGCACCCGCTGGGAGCCATCTTCGCGCTCGCCACCAGCGACAACGTGTACGACTGGC
>DASTLD010000501.1:0-2701 GCA_035715345.1 Longimicrobium sp. | reverse complement strand
GACTTGGTGTCCACCTCGCCCGCGATGAACTCCGGGTTGTCCATCACCTGCAGCAGGAAGGGGATGGTGGTGTGCACGCCCTCGATCACCGTCTCCATCAGCGCGCGCTTCATCCGCCCGATCGCCTCCTCGCGCGTGGCGCCGTGCACGATGAGCTTGCCCAGCAGCGAGTCGTAGTACTGCGGCACCCGGTACCCCGCGTACACGTGCGTGTCCACCCGCACCCCCGGGCCGCCGGGAAGGTGAAAGGTGTGGATGGTGCCCGGCGACGGCGCAAAGTTGCGCGACGGGTCCTCGGCGTTGATGCGGCACTCGATGGCGTGGCCGCGCAGCTGGATCTCCACGTCGGGAAGCGAGAGCGGAAGCCCCGCCGCCGCGCGGATCTGCTCCTTGACCAGGTCGAACCCCGTGCACATCTCCGTGACCGGGTGCTCCACCTGGATGCGGGTGTTCATCTCCATGAAGTAGAACGAGTTGTCCTCGTTCAGCAGCATCTCGATGGTCCCCGCGCCCACGTAGTCGATGGCCTTGGCCCCGCGCACCGCCGCCTCGCCCATGGCCGCGCGCAGCCCGGGCGACAGGGCGGGGGAGGGCGCCTCTTCCAGCAGCTTCTGGTGGCGGCGCTGGATGCTGCAGTCGCGCTCGCCCAGGTGCACCACGCGGCCGTGCGTGTCGCCCAGGATCTGGAACTCGATGTGGCGCGGGCGGGCCAGGTACTTCTCCACGTAGACGGAGTCGTCGTTGAACGCCGCCGCCGCCTCGTTGCGCGCCATGGTGAACTGGCGCTCGAACTCGTCGGCGTCCGCCGCCACGCGCATACCCTTGCCGCCGCCGCCCGCCGCCGCCTTGATCAGCACGGGAAAGCCGATCTCGCGCGCGGCCGCCAGCGCCTCGTCCACGTCGGCGATGGCGTCCGTGCCGGGCACGATGGGCACGCCCACCTCGCGCATGGTCCGCCGCGCGGTGGCCTTGTCGCCCATCAGGCGGATCTGCTGCGGCGTGGGGCCGATGAAGGTGATCTCGCTGGCCTCGCAGATCTCGCTGAACTCCGCGTTCTCCGCCAGGAAGCCGTAGCCGGGGTGGATGGCGTCCGCCCCCGTCACCTCCGCCGCGGCGATGATGCGGGGCACGTTGAGGTAGCTCTCGCGCGCGGAGGGCGGGCCGATGCACACGTCCTCGTCCGCGAAGCGCACGTGCAGGCTCTCGCGGTCCGCCTCGCTGTACACGGCCACGGTGCGGATGCCCAGCTCCTTGCACGCGCGGATCACGCGCAGGGCGATCTCGCCGCGGTTTGCGATCAGAACTTTCCGGAACACGTCTGCCTTACGCGGGGTCTCCGGGCCGGTCCGCGCCGCGCCCCCAGTCCACCTCCTGCTCGCCCGGCTGGATGCCGGACACGCGCAGGGCGAACTCGGACGGGTTGGACGCGTAGTGGACCGCCCAGTCGTAGCTGATCCAGCCCCGCTGGTACAGCTCCAGCAGGCTCTGGTCGAAGGTCTGCATGCCGTACTGCACCCGGCCCTCGGCGATCAGGTCCGGGATGCTCTGCGCGTCGTCGCCCGCGCGGATGAACTGGGCGATGGCGGCGGTGTTGACCAGGATCTCCGCCGCGGGGATGCGCCCCTGGCCGTCCGCGCGGGGGATGAGGCGCATCGAGACCACGGCCTTGAGCGCGTTGGCCAGCATCCCCCGGATCTCCTGGTGCTGGTGCGGGGGAAAGAAGCTGATGATGCGGCCGATGGTCTGCGCCGCGTCGGTGGTATGCAGCGTGGAGAGCACCAGGTGGCCGGTGTCCGCGGCCTTGAGCACCGTCTCCATGGACGGCCGGTCGCGGATCTCGCCCAGCATGATGACGTCGGGGTCCTGGCGCAGGACGTGGCGCAGCGCGTCGTGGAAGCTGTGCGTGTCCGTGCCCACCTCGCGCTGGCTGACGATGGCCCTGCCGTCGCGGTGCAGGAACTCGATGGGGTCCTCGACGGTGACGATGTTGACCGCGCGCCGCTCCGCCAGGTGCCGCACCATGGCCGCCAGCGTGGTGGACTTGCCGCTCCCCGTGACCCCCGTCACCAGCACCAGCCCGCGCGCGGAGAGGGCGATGTCCTCCAGCACCGGCGGCAGGTTCAGGCTGTCCAGCGCCGGCACCTCGAAGGGGATGGCGCGGAAGGCCATGCCCAGCGAGCCGCGCTGCTGGAAGATGTTGGCGCGGAAGCGCCCCAGCCCCTGCACGCCGATGGCGAAGTCGATCTCCTTGCGCTCGGCGAACTCCTCCTTCTGCCGCTCGCTGAGCGTCTGGTCCGCGCAGCGGCGCAGGTCGTCCGGCCGCAGCGGGGGAAGCTGCGTCTCCACCAGCTCGCCCGCCGCGCGGACGATGGGGGGGCGGCCCACCTTGAGGTGCAGGTCGCTGCCGTTGCGGCGCACCAGCTCCTGCAGCGCCTCGCGCAGCACGAACTCGCGCGCCGGCGGGCGCGGCGCGGCCGCGGGGGCCGGACCGGGGGCGCCCTCGGACACGCTCACTCCGCCGGGTCCAGGCGGAAGAGCACCTGCCCGTACTCCACGGGCTCGCCGTTCTCCACGCACATCTCGCGGACGGTGCCGGCAAGGTCGGAGGGCAGCTCGTTCATGAGCTTCATCGCCTCCAGGATGCACAGCGTCTGCCCGCGGGCCACGCGGCTGCCGATCTCCACGTACGCCGGGGCCTCCG
>DASTLD010000500.1:0-2260 GCA_035715345.1 Longimicrobium sp. | reverse complement strand
GACGCCTGCGCGCTGCACAACGCCTTCGAGTACAACTACCCCGAGGCCATGCAGGGCGTGGTGGCGCTGGTCAACGTGGGCCACGAGATCAGCACGGTCAACGTGCTGCAGGACGGCACCCTGGCGCTGACCCGCGACGTGCCCTTCGGCAGCCGCAAGCTGCGCGAGGACCTGCGCCGCATGCACGGGCTGACGGTGGAGGACGCCGACGCGGTGCTGCAGGGCCGCTCGCCGCGCGCCGGCGAGTTCGAGGAGCTGCTGCGGCAGGGGGCGGAGGACCTGGCGGTGGGGGTGGAGCGCGCGGTGGCCTTCCTGGGCGGCGACGCGGCCACGCTGGGCCGCGTGTACGTGTGCGGCGGCGGCGCGCGCATGCCCGGGCTGGTGGACGGGCTGGCGGCGCGGCTGCGGGCCCGGACCGAGGTGGCCACCCCGCTCATGCGCCTGCGCGCCCGGCCGGGGGTCACCAGCTTCCTGCCGGTGGACGAGCTGGCGCCCATGCTGATGCTCTCCGTGGGCCTGGCGCTGCGCGCCGCGGCCTGACGCGAACGATGACGACGACGGAGCCCCGGCCTTGATCGAGATCAACCTGCTCCCCAGCGGCGCCGCGCGCCGCCCGGCCGCCCGGCGGCCCGTGGGCGGCGGCGGCATGCCGCGCCTGGGGGCGGACCCGCGGGTGGCGGCGGTGGGCGCCGCGGCGGTGCTGCTGCTGCTGCTGGCCGCCGGCTGGTGGTGGCGCGCCGGGCAGCAGCGCGCGGCGCTGGAGACGCAGGTGGCGGAGGAGCGCGCGGACAGCGTCAAGCTGCAGCGCGCCATCGCCGTGCTGCAGGCCATGGACACGCGCCGCGACACCATCGACCGCAAGATGGACGTGATCCGCTCCGTGGACGGGCGCCGCTTCGTGTGGCCGCACATCCTGGACGAGGTGAGCCGCGCCACGCCGCCGCACATGTGGCTGACGCGCCTGGCCGCCGCGGACGACGAGGGCGGCGGCGAGGCCGCGGCCCCCGCCGCCGCGCCCGCGCCGGGCGACACCGCGAAGGCGGACAGCGCCGCGGCGGCCGCGGCGGCGGCGGCGGCGTTCGAGGGCCCGTCGTTCACCGTGGAGGGCAACGCCGGCTCCACGCAGGCGCTGACCCGCTTCATGAAGAACCTGGAGGCCAGCCCCATGGTCCGCGACGTGGCGCTGGTGACCAGCGAGCAGACGGACGCGCTGGGGCGCGCCGTGCTGAAGTTCACGCTGGAGGCCCGCTGGGAGCAGCCGGACTCCGCGTACATCCAGTCCGTCCCCCTGATCGCGGTGAGGTAGCGGATGGCGCTCCCGCCCATGGACCCGCAGCAGCGCAAGAACGTGCTGTACGGCAGCCTGCTGCTGCTGCTGCTGGCCTTCGGCTTCTACGACCGCCTGTACAAGCCCCGCAAGGCGGAGCTGACCGCCCTGGAGACGCGGGTGGAGGGGCTCAAGAACGCCAACGCCCGCAGCCGCGCCATCACGCGCGGCGGCGAGGAGGGCGTCAACGCGCGCCTGGCGCTGTACCGCCAGCAGCTGGAGCTGGCCGAGGGGCTGATCCCCAGCGCCGAGGAGCTGCCGGACCTGCTGGACGCCATCAGCGCCGAGGCGCAGCGCACCGGGGTGGAGATCGTGCTGATCCAGCCGGTGGGCGCCAGCGAGGAGGCGTACTACACGCGCCGGGTCTACGACCTGGCGGTGCGCGGCCGCTACCACCAGGTGGGCGAGTTCCTGACCCGGGTGGGCAGCCTGCCGCGCATCATCACCCCCACGGGGCTGACGCTGGCGCCGGCCGCGCAGCAGGAGGCGCCGGTGCCCGGCCGCCCCGCGCGCCCCGGCGACGCGCCGCTGCTGGAGGCGCGCTTCAGCATCGAGACCTACGTCATCCCCAGCACGCCGATCGAAGATGAAGCGAGCGCGTAGGGCCCTGCTGCCGCTGCTGGCCGTGGCGGCCGCGGCCGGCGCGCAGGCGCCGCCCGACTCCGTGCCGGCCGCGGGCATCGACCCGGCGGACGTGTACCGCCGCGAGGTGTTCCGCTACCAGGCCGGCGGCCGCCCGGACCCCTTCCAGCCGCTGATCGCGGGCGACGAGGCGGGCGTGCGGGTGCGCGACCTGACGCTGGTGAGCATCATCCACAACGCGAGCAGCCCGCGCGCGTCGTCCGCCGTGTTCCAGGTGGCCGGCGACAGCTCGCGGGTGCGGCTGCGCACCGGGCAGCGGCTGGGCACGGTGACGCTGCTGGCCATCCGCGC
>DASTLD010000499.1:0-5400 GCA_035715345.1 Longimicrobium sp. | reverse complement strand
CCCCCCCCCCCCCCCCCCCTCCGCGCACGCGGGGCACCCTGAATCCGTGCACCGGCCCCAGCCCTGTCATCCCCCAACAACGAAGCCGCGCCTCCGGGTGGGAGGCGCGGCTCGGGAGGAGGCCGGGTTCGTGGGCGGGGCCGCTACCGCTCGCTGGCGGTGCCGGCCAGGATGCCCACGGCCCGGAAGCACTTGTGGCAGTACAGGGCCGCCGCGTACTCCCCCTCCGGATTGGTGACGGAGGCGAACCCGTTGGGATCGATCTCCGGCTCGATGAACGCCAGGACCTCGATGGTCTCCGGCCCGCACATCGGGCAGGGTACGTTCGATGGGTCCTTGCGATAAGCCATCAGCAGCTCGAGCGCCTCCGCGTCGGAGAACGGGCCCTTGGGCTGCGGGAGCGCCTCGGCGAGCTCCTTCGCGATCCGGTTCATGGCGGCCTCCTCCAGGGTTCCTGCTGTCTCTCTCCCGCCCGACGCCCGCTCAGCCGGCCGTCCGCGTGGCACCCGGTAGAGCATGGCGCGTGCCAACCCCACCCTCAACCCGTTGCGCTCCAAACAGATGCGTGAGACCCACCCGCGGGCTCGTCCACCCCCCACCCCATGAACCCCTCCGCCCGCGGGTCTGCTGACGTGGCCCGAAGCAATCAGCGGGCCACGTCCGCCCCCGGCCGGTTGGGCAGCGGCGGCGATCCCGGCCGCAGCGTGCGCTCGAACAGCTCGTAGATGCGGCGGTACTCGTCCGCCCAGCTGTCCGCCCGCTGGAAGGCGTGGTCCTCCACCGGGTAGACCGCCATCTCCCAGTTGGTCTTGCCCAGCTCGATCAGCCGCTGCGCCAGCCGCACCACGTCCTGGAAGTGGACGTTGACGTCCACCATGCCGTGGGCGATCAGCAGGTCGCCGCGCAGCCCCTCCGCGAAATAGATGGGCGACGAGCGGCGGTAGGCCAGCGTGTCCTCGTGCGGCTGGTTCAGGATGCGGCTGGTGTACCAGTGGTTGTAGTGCCCCCAGTCCGTCACCGAGCGCAGGGCGGCGCCGGAGCGGAAGACCTCCGGCTCCGTGAACAGCCCCATCAGGGTGATGAAGCCGCCGTACGACCCGCCGTAGATGCCGATCCGCTTCGGGTCCACCCCCTCCGCCTGCGCCATCCACCGCGCGGCGTCCACGTGGTCCGTCAGGTCCTTGCCGCCCATGTGGCGGTAGATGCCCGTCCGCCACCCCGCGCCGTAGCCGGCGGAGCCGCGGTAGTCCACGTCCAGCACCGTGTAGCCGCGCGCGGCCAGCAGGTGGTGGAACATGTACTCGCGGAAGTAGGTGCTCCAGCCGCGGTGCGCGTTCTGGAGGTAGCCGGCGCCGTGCACGAAGATGACGCCGCCTCCGTGCGCCTGCGCCCCCAGCTCGCGCGGGCGGAAGACGCGGGCGTGCACCAGCGCGCCGTCGCGGGCGCGGAAGGTGACCACCTCGGGCTTGATCCACGGCCCGCGGCGGAACTCGGCCGTGCGCGACTCCGTGACCTGGCGGGGCTGCGCGCCGGGCCGGTTGGGCATCAGGTACAGCTCCGGCGGCGTGTTCCCGGTGGAGTGCAGCAGCGCCAGGGTTCGCCCGTCCGGCGAGGGGACCGCGCTGGTCCACCCCTCCAGCCGGGTGAGGCGGGTGCGCGGCCCGCCGTCCACGGACACGGCGTACAGCGCGCGCTCGCCGGGGTGCGTCTCGCTGGTGGTGATGAAGAAGGTGCGCCGGTCGCGCGACAGCTCCACCCCGTCCACCTCCCACTCGCCGGCGGTGACCGGCGTGGCGCCGCCGCCCGTGGCCGGGGCGGTGTAGAGGTGCGCGTAGCCGGTGCGCTCGGAGACGAAGTAGACGCGCTCGTCGTTCAGCCACTCCGCGGTGAACAGGCCGGGGCCGCCCACCCAGGCGCTGTCGCGCAGCGCGTCGACCAGCGTCAGCCGGCCCGACGGGTCGGCCGTGTAGATCCAGCGCTCCTTGTAGTCCGCGGGGATGGCCATCAGCAGCACGCGGTCCGCCGTGGGCGCCCACCCCAGGCTGGGCCAGGTCAGCTTGCGCGCCTGGGTGGCGCTGTCCGCCTGCACCCAGGTCAGCCGCGAGGTCTGCAGGTCCAGGATGGCCGCGCGGTCGAACGCCTGCACGTCGCCCACCTTGGAGCGGACGTTGAGCGGCTCGGTGAAGCCGGTCTCCGTGATGAAGTTGGGCACCAGGGTCTGCTGCGCCCCCTCCACCCGCTCGCCGATGCTCAGCAGCACGTAGCGGCCGGAGGGGGAGACCGCGGCGTTGTTCACCGAACCGCTCTTGCCGATGTACGTCGGGCGGACGGTGGTGCGCAGCGAATCCACCTGCTTGCGCCGCTCCGTCTCCGCCTGGCGGTCGCGGATCACGTCGAACAGCTCCGTCTGCTGCTCGCGCAGGCGGCCGCGCTGGCCCTGCGGGCGCGCGTCGGCCGGGGCGGCGTCGGCACGGATGTCGGTGAGCTGGCGCAGCGGCCCGCCCGCCACCGGCACCGCGAAGACGTTCATCCCCGACGTGTAGTAGACGGTGCGCCCGTCCGGCGACAGGTGCGGGCTCCGCTCCCGCGAGGGCGTGTGGGTGATGCGGTGCTCCGTCCCGTCGGCGTCCACCACGAAGATGTCGCCCAGGCGCTCCACCGCGCGGCGGGTGCGGGCCGGGTTCCACTCGCCGCCCGACGCCGGGGCGATGCGGTCCGCGACCGAGTCCGGCAGCATCTCCGGCGTGCCGCCCTCCGCGCGGACGCGGAAGACGTTCGTCGCCGTGTCGGTGGCCTCGGGGCGGCGCCAGCGGAAGTAGACCCAGCGCCCGTCCTCCGACCAGCGCACGTCGTCCGGTGAGCGGCCCACCAGCTCCGGGCCGCGCATGATGTTCTTGACGGAGAGGTCGAAGCCGGTGGACGTCAGCACCGGCGTGTGCACGCCGGGGATCTGCGCCCGGGCGGCCATTGCGGAGGCCAGCAGGAGCACGGGCGCGAGCAGCGCCCCGCGCGGGAGTAGACGCGTCATGTTCCGATATGCTGTGGACCACGTACGAGGGAGACCGCGCAACATAAAAAGATGCGCCGGGCGATACAACGGCCGGCGCAGGGGAAGTGCGAAAGTGCGGGACGCGCACCGCATGGGTGAGGGTGGCGGAGGGCGGCGCATGCGGCGGCGCCCCCACCCGGACTCGCATTACTCGTCCACCCTCCCCAAGTCTGGGGGAGGGTTGGTTGGGCCCTGCGTGGAACGGGGCGAGGCCGTGTCTCCCGCGGTTCTCTGCGTCCTCCGCGTCTCTGCGTGAGGCCCGCGGTTCAGTCCGGCAGCGCGATCTCGGGCTTGTCGGGGTCGGGGCGGTAGAGCACGCCCACGCGGCCGATGGTCTGCACCACCACGGCGCCGTCCACCTGCTCCGCCAGCGCCGCGGCGCCCTCGCGCACGTTCATGGGCGCGGCTTCCAGCACCTTGACCTTGAGCAGCTCGCGCGTGTTGAACGCCTCTTCCAGCGAGCGGACGGTCTGGGGGGTAATGCCGTCCTTGCCGACGAACACCACCGCCTTGAGGTGGTGCGCCAGCGACTTGAGGTGCGCCCGCTGCTTGGGCGTGAGCGTCAGGGCCACGGTTCTGGATGCCGGTCGGTGGGTGGCGGATGCGGGAAACCGCGCATCCTCCTGCACAAAGTCCGCCCGGGCGGGGACGGCGGCAAGGGCGGCGCGCCTACTCCTCGTCGTACAGGTCGTCGGTGACCAGGATGGTGAACTCGCCCTCGGTGCCGCCCGCGCGCTCCATCAGCAGGCGGAAGAAGTCCGGCAGCGGCAGATCCTCCTCTTCCCCGTCGGTGCGCACCACGAAGCGGCGCTGGTACTCGGGCGGCGTGGCGTCGTACACGCGCTGCACGATGGACAGCAGCGCCTCGTCCACCGCGGCCAGGCGGTGCAGCACCTCCGACTTGACTTCCGCAAAACGGGCCGCCGCGTCGTCCACGGCCGCCAGGGCGGCGTCCAGCTCCTGCGTGGGTTCGGGGGCGATGTCCGGCTTCGGCATGCGCGGGGAGAGGGTCGCTCGGTCCGATGAAAACGCGACGGGGGCGGGTGCAGAATCCGTTCCGAGCGATACAAATGTGACAGCGTATACACCACTTCGCGCACGGGACGGGGACGTTTGCGCCGGTCCGCCGCGCCGCGCATTATCCCGCGTTCTCCATCTCCCGATATCGACCGAGGATCAACATGACGGATACCAGCCCGGCCTTCCGCACCGAGCGCGACTCGCTCGGCGAGATGCAGGTCCCCGCCGGCGCGCTGTACGGCGCGCAGACGCAGCGCGCGGTGGAAAACTTTCCCATCAGCGGCATCCGCTTTCCGCGCCGCTTCATCCACGCGCTGGGGACCATCAAGAAGGCGTGCGCCCGCGCCAACCAGGAGATGGGGTGGCTGGACGCGGACGTGGCCGGGGCCATCGAGCGCGCCGCGGACGAGGTGATCGAGGGCGCGCTGGACCGCGAGTTCGTGCTGGACATCTTCCAGACCGGCAGCGGCACCTCGTCCAACATGAACGCCAACGAGGTGATCGGCTCGCGCGCGTCCGCCCTGCTGGGGCGCAAGGTGCACCCCAACGACCACGTCAACATGGGGCAGAGCTCCAACGACGTGATCCCCACCGCCATGCACGTCTCCGGGCGCGTCGCCATCCTCGAGGACCTGGCGCCGGCGCTGGAGCGGCTGCGCGACGCGCTGCAGGCCAAGGCCGCGGAGTTCGACGACGTGGTCAAGAGCGGCCGCACGCACCTGATGGACGCCACGCCGGTGCGCCTGGGCCAGGAGTTCGGCGGGTACGCGTCGCAGCTGGAGCACGGGCTGCGGCGGCTGCGCAACGCGTCGGAGGAGCTGGCGGAGCTGGCGCTGGGCGGCACGGCCGTGGGCACGGGGACGAACGCCGTGCCTGGCTTCCCGGCGCTGGCGATCAGGAAGATCAGCGAGTCCACCGGGCTGACCTTTCGCGAGGCGGAGAACCACTTCGAGGCGCAGGGCGCCAAGGACGCCTGCGTATCCGCGTCCGGCGCGCTCAACACGCTCGCGGTGTCGCTGATGAAGATCGCCAACGACATCCGCTGGCTGGCGAGCGGACCCACGTCCGGCCTGGCCGAGATCACGCTTCCCGCCATCCAGCCGGGCTCGTCCATCATGCCGGGTAAGGTGAACCCGGTGATGAGCGAGGCCATGATGATGCTGTGCGCGCAGGTGATGGGGAACCACCTCGCGGTCACCGTCGGCGGGCAGCACGGCAACTTCGAGCTGAACGTGATGATGCCGGTGATGGCGCACAACTTCCTGCAGTCCGTCGCCATCCTTTCCAGCGGCTGCGACGCCTTTCGCGCCAACGCGGTGGAGGGCATCGGC
>DASTLD010000498.1:0-2525 GCA_035715345.1 Longimicrobium sp. | reverse complement strand
GGTGCTGGTGGTGGCGCAGATGGAGACCATCCTGGTGGCCATGGGCAAGGACCCCTCGCTCACCGGGCGGACGCCCATCTGGAACTCGCTGCTGGAGAGCATCCGCGAGCGGCCGCTGCTGGGCTACGGCTACAACGGCTTCTGGCTGGGCGAGCGCGGCCCGGCGGAGGAGACCATCCGCACCATCGGGTGGGAGACGCCCAGCGCCCACAACGGCTTCCTGGAGGTGGCGCTGCAGCTCGGCGTCGTGGGCCTTGCCGTCTTCCTGCTCGGCTACTTCCACGTCTTCGGGCGCGCCTTCGCGGCGGTGCGGCGCACCCGCGCGGCGGACGGGCTGTGGCCCATCGCCATCCTGACCTTCACGCTGCTGTACAACGTCACGGAGTCGGTGCTGCTGGAGCGGAACAGCATCACCTGGGCGCTGTTCGTGGCCGCGGTGTGCTCGCCCCTGCTGCGGAGTACGAAGTACGAAGTACGGAGTACGGAGGGAACGGAGGATGAGCCCGCGCCGTCATCGGGCTTTGCGCCGCGCCTGGCCCGGCCGCGCGGGAGATGGTGACGGAGGCGGCGGCTCCGACCTTCTCCGTGCTGGTGGCGGCGTACAACCAGGCGGAGTGGGTGGAGGCCACGCTGGACTCGCTGGCCGCGCAGACCTGCGCCGACTGGGAGCTGGTGGTGGTGGACGACGGCTCCACGGACGGCACCGGCGAGCGCGTCGCCGCCTGGATCATCCGCTTCCAGGCCTCCCATCCCAACCGCTGCGTCCTGCACACGACGGAGAACGGCGGCCAGTCCGCGGCCATGGAGCACGGCTTCGCGCTCTGCCGCGGCCGGTGGATGGCCCTGCTCGACTCCGACGACCTGTGGCTGCCGGACAAGCTGGCCCGCGTCGCCGAGGCTGCGGCAGCGGACGGGGAGGCCGGGATGATCGTGCATCCGCTGCACGTGATCGACGCCGCCGGCCGCCGCACGGGGGACGTGCGCCCCAAGAAGGCGAAGCTCTCGCGCGGCGACCTGCGCGCCGAGATCCGCCGCACCAGCCGCATCGTGGCGCCCGCCACCTCGGGGATGGTGATCCGCGCGGACGTGTTCGCGCGGCTGGTGCCCATGCCGACCAAGCGCTTCCGCACCGCGGCGGACATGTACCTGGCGCTGGGCGCGGCGCTGCTGGCGCCGGTGCACGCCATCGACGAGCCGCTGGCGGAGTACCGCATGCACCCGGACGGGCAGCACGTGCGGACCATGCTGTCGCCGGAGGGGCTGGGGCGGTGGGTGGAGCTGCAGGACACGCTGGCGCGGCACTTCGGGCTGGAGGACGCGGCGCGGCGCAGCAACTCGTACTTCGTGCGGCACGAGTTCGCGCTGGCCAAGCTGCGCGGCGGCCCGGCGGGGCAGGCGGCGGCGTACCGCCGGCTGCTGGGCGCCACCTGGCGCGACGGGTCGTTCGGCGCGCGCGAGCGGCTGCTGTTCACCATGTACTGGACCGCGTGCCTGCTGAGCCCGCGGCCCGTCTTCCGCCGGCTCTGGCGGGCCTTCCAGATGAAGCAGACCGGGTTCGACCGCATCGGCCTGGCGTCCACGCGGCCGGCGGGCATCTGATGGCGGACCGGCCGGAGCGCGTCGTCATCGCCGGCGCGCCCGTGGACGCGGTGACGATGGACGATGCCGTGCGCCGCATCGTGGAGCACGCCGAGCGCCGCGGCCCGCCGGAGATCGTGGTCACCCCCAACGCCCACCACTGCGCGCTGCTGGCGGACGACCCGCGCTTCCGCGAGGTGTACGCGGACGCCTGGCTGTCGCTGCCGGACGGCACGCCGCTGCTGTGGGCGGCGCGGCTGCTGGGCACGCCGCTGCCGGAAAAGGTGAGCGGCAGCGACCTGTTCCCCCGGGTGTGCGCGGGGGCGGGGGAGCGCGGCCTGCGCGTGTTCCTGCTGGGCGGCCGCCCGGGTGCCGCGGAGGGCGCCGCGCGGCGGCTGGAGGCGGAGAACCCCGGCCTGCGCATCGCCGGCACGTACTGTCCGCCGATGGGCTTCGAGCGCGACCCGGCGGAGGTGGAGCGCGCCAACGCCGCCGTGCGCGCCGCGGACCCCCACGTCCTGTTCGTGGGGTTGGGCGCGCCCAAGCAGGAGTTCTACATGGCCGACCACCGCGCGGCGCTGGGCGTGCCCGTGTCCGTGGGCGTGGGCGTCAGCTTCGAGTTCGTGGCGGGGATGGTCAAGCGCGCGCCGGGATGGATGCAGGCGGCGGGGCTGGAGTGGTTCTACCGGGTGATGAAGGAGCCCCGCCGCCTGTGGAAGCGCTACGCCACCACCAACCCCCGCTTCGTCGCGATGGTCCTCCGCCAGTACCGGGAGATGCGCCGCGGTTGATCCCTCCCCGTTCCTCCGCAGTTCTCCGCGCCCTCTGCGTCTCTGCGTGAGCCCGCAGTTCAGTGCGAGGCCAGAGTCTCGCGCAACCCCGTAGTTCAGTGCGATGAGCGGCGCCCGGTGCCGCCCGGCGATTGAAATCGCGGCTATGAAAACGTG
>DASTLD010000497.1:0-12729 GCA_035715345.1 Longimicrobium sp. | reverse complement strand
GAACCTGCTGATGGCGGGGCACATCGACGGCGAGGAGGCCTACGCGAAGGCCATGGACAAGAGCGCCTTCGCGCAGTACCTGCCGAAGTGAGCCGGCAGCGGTGATGATCGACGATCGGCTCTGCCCGGCGCCCTGCGCCTATGGGAACAGGGGCACGTCGAACGCGATGAAGAACGCGTGCCGGATGGCGTCTACCTGGCGCTCGTCGGCCTCACCGTCGCGGCGGATGCGGCGCAGGTCCGGCGCGATGGTGCGTCCCACGCCAAGCGTGAGCGGCGCACCCGTCACGTCAAAGGTAAGAAAGTAGCCCGGTGAGAACACTTGGGTGAGCGTGGCCTCGGGCTCGCGATCCACCTCGGGGTCGCTGTCCAGCCGCCACGATGCCAGCGCGCCGAGATCCAGCACCTGGAAGAAGATGCCCGGGCGGCCGATGCGTCGCCCGCCGACGACCGTTTTGCCGACGGTGAGCTCGGGGAACCTCCAGTCCCAGCCGCTGGTGATCCCGATGCCGATCGGGAGGTAGGGCCCCGCGAACGCCGAGACCTTCGTGTCCGCACGTTCGCCGAACCACCCGCTTATCTCGGGCGCGAACAACGCCCCGCCGAACGCATTCACGACCACGCGGATCCTGCGACCGCTCCGCTTGCTCAGGTACCCGCCGGGGTCCACCAGTCCCGCCAGCGCGGAGCTCACCTCATTCGCGCTGGTCGCGGTCCCCACCGTCGCGAAGAAGGTGATGCCGCGGGACCAGTTCCGGGTCCGCGCACTGCCCGCGTTCTCCAGGTGCGGTGCCACCATCTCGTTGATCGCCAGCAGCGCGCGGGAGTAGTCGTCCTCGAACAGCGGGACCACCACGTTGCGCAGGGCCAGGGTTGTGCGCTGGATCCGCAGCCCGCCGGGAACTGACGCCATCTCCGCGACGTGGTAGAGCAGCGTGTCGCCCGCCGTGAAGAGCGCTTCCAGCAGCTCGCGGCGGTGGCGTGTTCCCGCGCTGTCCTGCGCCGCGTGCTTGGTAACCGAGCGCCTGATCTGGCGGATGGATTCGACCTGGCGCAGCATCTCGGTGGCCAGTCCCGCGATCCGCCAGGGGATGAAACGCTCCCCGGCACCCGTCTCCTGCAGAGTCGCCGCGACCGCGATCAGGCGGTCGCGCAGGTCCGCGGTGTCTGCGCCCACGGAAATCTCACGGATCCCGGCGGCGTCCACGTGAGTGGCGAACAGGGCCGCCAGTCCGAGCAGCGTGTGGGTGGCAAGCGACGACGGCTTCGTCGCGGCGAGGCTGTCCAGCCCTTCCGACATCCGGGCAAGGCTGAGGATCGGGTCGTTCCCGCGCGCCGTTTCCACGACGAAGCGCAGAACCATCATCCCGGTCTCGATCTCCTCGCGATACGGAGCGATCTCCGGACGCGAGTTCTGCGTAAGGTACACCCATTCCAGCGCCGTATAAGGAAGCATCTGGAGGTCTTGGTCCACCGCCTGGTGCAGAAGGCCCAGGTGCGGCCGGGCCAATGTAATGCTCGTCGGCTGCAGCAGCGCACACGAATTTCTCAGCACCCGCTTCCGGAACTCATTGCAGAGCGCGCCGGAGAAGCTCTGGACCATGTACGTCTGGAGCTGCTGCTCAGCCCGGTCCATGACGAAGTCCGTCGTGCCCCACAGGAGGGCGGACTGGCGGTCGGTCCGCTGGAGGGGCGCGGCGTGTTCACGCAGCGATGCGTGCTGCTGCAGCACCGGCGTGTGGAGACGGCTGTCCGATGGGTCAAGCCGGGCAAGGGAGCTCGCAACGGTGCCGTCGAACACCTTGAACAGCGCGTCGGTGATCTCGGGAATCTTGAGTGCCAGGGACAACCGGTCCCGCAGCTTTAAGCCTGCGACGGCAAGGTCGAAGAGCTGCTCCGGGGCCGGCCTGCCGCCGTGGTTGTGAGCGGCCTTGTGGAGGCCGTTGGTGAATTCCGGGTGAAAGGCCGGCCGATCCGACCGCCCGACCTCCTGCAGCCCTCGCTGGACGTAGCGCTTCTTCGTATCGGCGGGGAGGGAGTCCAAGAGCGCCCTGATCATGATGCTGTCGATTCCCAGGACGTCCGTCAGCAGCTCCGCGTTGAGGCTATCTTCGGCAGCGGTAACGAGGTCGTCCAGCTGGAGCAGGTGCGATGGTGCGCCGAAGCGGCGGAGCTCGCCCGCGACGCTGGCCGCAGTGTCGGAGAATACGGCCGTCCACTCGTCCCATTCGCGCCGGCTCATCTTCTCGACGGGGACGCGCAAGGCGCAGACACGCGCGAGCGTCGGTCGTTGGAGCGCGGGCGAGAGCAGGCACGCGCGCTGCACTTCCGCGATGGAAACACGTGGTGCCTGCGCATCCACGGTGTTAGCCTGGACCGAGGCCCACACGAGGAGCCCGAGAACGCCGGGGTAGGAGCGCATTGACGTCTCTCCGGTCTGGAGATCTCCGAAGCGCCGGGACAGACCGCCCATCCCAAGATAAGGAATTTTAGGAGCGGCCATCAAGGATTATCTTTGGGGAGACACGGATGACGATCGGCTACGACGACTTCGCGAAGGTGGAGATGCGGGTGGGGCGGGTGGAGCGCGCGGAGGCGTTCGCGAAGGCGCGCAAGCCGGCCATCAAGCTGTGGATCGACTTCGGGCCGGAGGTGGGGACGAAGAAGTCGAGCGCGCAGATCACGCAGCACTACACGCCGGAGGAGCTGGAGGGGCGGCTGGTGGTGGCCGTCACCAACTTTCCCCCTCGCCAGATCGCGGACTTCAACTCCGAGGTCCTCGTCCTCGGCCTCCCCGACCCGGACGGCAACGTCGTTCTGCTCTCGCCGGACCAGGACGTCCCCCTCGGCGGCCGCGTGTTCTGAGTAACGGAAGTACGAGGTACGAAGTACGAGGTAGGCCGTTGCGGCGCCCCACGTTGTCATCCTGAGGGAGGCGCCCCGCGAGTCCTGCCATTGCACAGGACCCTGGCGCCGACCGAAGGATCTTGCCCGCACATGCGCACGCCTTGCCGTGCCGCGGGGATGCACGTCTGCAATCTCCCGCTACGCGAGCCCCGCGGCAGGCAGAGAAGATCCTTCGGTCGCGCACGAGCGCCCGTGCCGCAAGGACTTCCGCGCGGCGCTCCCTCAGGATGACAACGCGTGAGGGGGCAGGTGCGGGGCGTGTCGCATCACTCCGCATCGCCGGCGTACTTCGTACTCCGTACTAAGTACTTCGCACTCACGCACTCACGCACTCACGCACTTGCTACCACGCGATCCCGTAGTCCTCGCCGTGGTGGCTGCTGCCGCCCCAGAACGTGCCGTGCGCGCGGTCGAACCAGATGGCGTTGATGGGGCCGCTGGTGCGCTCCTCGAAGGTGAGCTCATATCCCATCCGCCGCAGCTCGTCGCGCACCCACGCCGGGATGGACTCCGCCAGCAGGATGCGCCCCGGCCGCGACTCGTGCCCGCCGAACGACGAGCGCATCTGGAAGCTGTTGACGTTGGGCGCCTCCGCCGCCTGCTGCACGTCCATCCCCCACTCCACCACGTTCAGAAAGAACTGCAACAGGTTCTGGTCCTGCGAGTCGCCGCCCTGCACGGCGAACGACAGGAACGGCTTGCCGTCCTTGAGCGCGAGCGACGGCGTGAGCGTCACGCGCGGCCGCTGCCCGGGGCGCAGCACGTTGAACGGGTTCTCCGCCGGGTCCGTCACGAAGCTCTGCAGCCGCTGGCTCAGCCCGATCCCCGTGCGCCCCGCCAGCACCGCCGGCACCCATCCCCCGCTCGGGGTGATGGACACCACCCACCCCTCCGCGTCCGCCGCCTGCACGCTGGTGGTGCCCAGGTAGAACGCCTCGTCGGCCGGCAGTGACGCGCGCGGCGGCGCGGACACCGTGTCGCCGCGGCTGCGCGGCTCGTTCCAGCGCCGCAGGTACTCCGTCCACGGGTTGGTGCCGCCCTGGAACGGATACGGGTCGCCGGGAGCGATCGTCGGGTCGTTGCGCGCCCAGTCGATCTGTGCCGCGCGCTGGCGGGCGTACTCCTTGGACAGCAGCCCGCGGATGGGCTCCTCCGGCGGGAAGTAGGGGTCGCCGTAGTAGAAGTCGCGGTCCGCGAAGGCCAGGTTCATGGCCTGGTAGACCGCGTGGATGTAGCGCGCGCTGTTGTAGCCCATCCCGCGCAGGTCCATCCCCTCCAGGATGTTGAGCGCCTGCAGCAGGGCCGGGCCCTGGGTCCAGTGGGTCAGCTTGTATACGCGCACGCCCTTGTAGTCCGTGAACACCGGCTCCTCGATGCGCACGCGCCAATTCGCCAGGTCCTCCAGCGTGATCAGCCCGCCCTGCTCGCGCGTGCCCCGCACGATCTCCTGCGCGATGTCGCCGCGGTAGAAGCGGTCGTACGCGGCCATGATCGCGTCTTTGCGGCTGGCGCCGCGCGCCAGCGCCTCCTGCTCCGCCTCCACCAGCCTGCGCAGCGTGGCCGCCAGCTCCGGCTGGCGGAAGATCTCGCCCGGGCGCGGCGCCTCGCGGGCCTGGCCGGCGTGCGGCAGCATGACCGCGCGCGAGTACGGCCACTGCTTGATCCAGTCCTTGTTCCGCTCGATGCTGTTGGCCGTCTGCGCCTCGATGGGGTAGCCGTCCGCCATCTCGATCGCCGGCGCCAGCACGTCCCTGAGCGAGAGCTTGCCGTACTCCGCCAGCATCACCATCAGCCCGCCGGGCGTGCCGGGCGTCACCGCCGCCAGCGGGCCGTACTCGGGGGGATAGGGGAGATTCCGCGAGCGGTAGAACTCGGGCGTGGCGCCGGTGGGGGCCACGCCCAGCGCGTTGATGCCGATGACCTGGCCGGTGTGCGGGTTGTAGATCAGCGCCTGCGTCTCGCCGCCCCAGCTCAGCACGTCCCACATGGTGCTGGTGGCCGCGAGCATGGCGCAGGCGGCGTCCACCGCGTTGCCGCCCCGGTTGAAGATCATGGCCCCCGCCGTGGCGCCCAGCGGCTTGCCCGTGATCGCCATCCAGTGCCGCCCGTGCAGCACCGGCTTGGCCGTGCGCATCTGCGCCGCGGCGGGCGCGGCGCCGGCAAACGTCGCGAGGGTGATGGCGAGCGCGGCGCGGCGGAGGAGCGGCGGGTGCATGGTCGTTCCGCGGGTTCGGATGGCGGTTTCTGGATGCGTACGCTGCGGAGAGAGCCTATCGCGCGCGCCTGAGAACCGCCAGCCGTCGCCGCACTGTGGCCGCACGCGGCGGAGTTGTGGCGATGGGGCTCCAAAAGCCTGTACGTCGGGCCGGGAGGGTGCGATCCTCGGCGCATGAAACCCGTCTACGAATGGGACCGCGACAGGGCCGAGGAGAACCGGAAGAAGCTCGCGGTCTCGTTCACCGGGGCGGCGACGGTCTTCTCACCCGCTTGCGCGCGCGGTCGGAAGAAGATGGCCGCGGATGCACGATCGCTCACCGCCCAGGTGGAGAAGGTGGTGAGCGATTCGCTGCGGAGCGCCGGGCTCACGACCCGGCAGATCCACGCGCGGCGGAAGGAGGCAGCCGCGCTCTGGCTCTCGGCGGCGTAACCGCCGCGGCGCGCACCGGCCGCGGCGTCAGTCCTGGTCCCCACCGAGGCGCCACACGCGCAGCATGCGGTCGGCGGGGTGGAGGGTGTAGAGGAGGCGGCCGTCGCGGCTGAAGAGCACGGCGCTGCTCCGCGTGGTCGTTCCCTCCTGCCGTGCATCCTGCGCCATGCGGAACCGCTCCTCGCCGCTGCCCGTGTCGAAGACGTGCACGCCGTCGTTGCTGATGGCCGCCACCCATCGGCCGTCGGGGCTCGCGGTAATCGCCCCCATCTGGTGCGTGGTTCTGGCCACGGCGCGCCGCGAAGGCGCGCGGCGCAGGTCCCACACCTCGATCCAGTCGCCGGCGGTCTCC
Organism: Longimicrobium sp.; assembly: GCA_035715345.1. Taxonomy (GTDB): domain Bacteria; phylum Gemmatimonadota; class Gemmatimonadetes; order Longimicrobiales; family Longimicrobiaceae; genus Longimicrobium. The sequence continues at coordinate 6,823 of DASTLD010000497.1, read as the reverse complement.
CGCGGCGGGGGATCTTCCATGCGGTTGACCGTGCGCCCATGCACCCCGGCCAGGGTGCCGTCGGCGGAGGCGGCCGCGTCCACCACCAGCGAGTAGGCGGCCACGCGGCCGCTGTCCGTGGCCACCGTGGCGCTGCCCAGCGGGACGTCGAGCACCGCCCGCCGCTCGCCGGAGGCGGCGGACCAGACCTCCAGGCGATCGGCCCGCACCAGCAGGGCGCGGCCGGCGGGGAGCGCCACCGCGGCCGTCCGCTGCGCCAGGGGCGTCCCGGCGGGAACGGCGGAGCGGACCCAGCGCGGGCGTCGCGTCTCCACGTTCCAGAGGATGACGTTGCCGTCCGCTCCGGCCGTGGCCAGCCCGCCCCCCGGGACGAACGAGACGCTGAGTACCGCCCGGCTCATGGCAGGCGCTGCGGACGAGCCCTCGGGGACGGCGTCCGGCGCGTCGTAGGGCCCCCGCGGTGCCGGCGGCGCAAACCGCGCGTGGTCCAGCCGGGCCAGCAGCCGTCCGTCGTCCGCGGCCAGCAGGTGGGCCGCCCCGTCCGAGCCGGCGACCGCCAGGGCCCCTCCGTCCTCGCTGAACTCCATCCCCCGGGCCGCCGAGGTCCAGACGCCCCAGAGCGTGGCCACCGTCTCTCCCGTGGAGGGGCGGAAGAGCACGATGCCGCTCTGCCCGTTCTCCAGCACCAGCAGCGCGCCCCGGTCGCCGCGCGGGGCGATGGCGGCCGTCACCACGTGGCGGTCCGCGCCGTCGCCGCGCGGGAGCGGGATCTCGCGCGCCAGCCGCGGCGCGGCGGGCGCCGAGGTGGCCGCCGGGGTGCAGCGGAGCCGCTCGACCGCGTGCGCGGAGGGCGGGACGCACGCCAGCCCCGCCAGCGCTGCGTCCGGCGTGGGCGAGGCGGCGGCGGGTGGCGCGGGACGCCGCTCCTCCCCGCGCGCGTCGTGGAGGGCCCTGCGCGGCGGGCCCGGCGGGTACCCGCCCACCAGCCGCCAGCGCAGGATGGGGGGCTCGCCCGGCCGGGCGATCTGCACGCCGGTCAGCGTGCTCCCGTCGCGCGAGAAGGCGAGCGCCATCAGCGACAGCTCGCCCGCCGGCAGCAGCGTCTGCAGCCGCTCCCCGGTCGCGAGCGACCAGACGTGCACGCCGCCGCGCCAGCCGTTGCCCGCCACCAGCAGGCGGTTGTCTGGGCTGATGACGGCCACGTCCACGGTGCCGTCCACCGGAAAGCCGGCCACCCGCGCCCCTCCCTCCGCGGCAAGGACGACGACGGGACCGCTGTCGCTTCCCACCGCGAGCAGGCTCCCGTCGCCGCTGAAACGCACCTGCAGCGGCGTGGCGGGAACGCGGATGACGCCGGTGACGCGGCCGGTGGCGGCGTCCAGCAGGCGGACGCGCCGGTCCAGGCCCACCACCGCCACGGTGCGTCCGTCCGGCGAGAACGCGGCGTCGTGGAGGAGAACGGTACGGATCGCGGGCGTGCTCCCCGCTGCCGCCGTATCCGCCGGCCACGCCGTCCAGCGCCGCTGCCACGTGCCGGCATCCCAGAGCACCACCTGGCCGCCGGCGATGCCCGCCAGCGCGCGGCCGTCCGGGCTGAAGGCGAGCGACGAGACCGGGTGGTCGTTGGTGAAGTGGACGGTGTCGCCCCACGGGGTGACGCGGCGCGTGCCGCCGGGTGTGTGCGGGAGCCGGGCCAGCAGCCGCCAGCGGTCCGTGCTGAGCACGTGCACCTCGCTGCCGGAGCCGGGCGCCAGCGCCAGCAGGCCGGCCGCGCGGTCCAGGGCCAGCGGCGTGCCGTGGGGGAACGTGGGGGTGGTGCGCGGCGGGCGCGGCTCTCGGCGGAGCACCGCGCCGGTGGCCGCGTCCAGCAGGAGCAGGTTGGCCTCGGCGTCCAGCGCGGCCACCAGGCGCCCGTCGTCGCTCACCGCCGCTTTGCGCAGCACCGGCAGCCCCGCGCCCGCGCGCGTGGGCGGGCCGAACGGCTGCGCGCCGCCGGTGCCCGCAGCGGCAACAACGGCGAGTGCTGCCAGGGCGGCGCGGAAGGCGGGCGAGTGCATCAGGTCCGACTGCGGATGCCGTTAGGTCGACACGCGGGCCATCACCACCAGGCCGACGGCAGGAGGGGGGATGCGGGGCTCATGTGCGGGGGCGGGCCGAAAATATCGCGTGTCAAGTGATCGCGTGCTTCCGGTGAAGGTCGCGCGCAAGACCGTCGAGGTCGGGGAACATCGTGTAGTCGTTGATGCCGGCAAGCGAGAGGAACGACCGTGCATCGTCGAGCGCGTCGGCCGGGATGCAGATCTTTCGGACCGCCATGGGCGCGAGGGCATCGAGGGAGCCGGGATCCTGCCCGTGGACCGTGAAGTAACCCTGCTGCGCATACAGGCGTGCGTTGCGCTGGACAGGATACACCGCGATCGGGAAACGGAACGGCATCGGCTCCCACCAGTGGGAGAGGAAGAATTCGTAGTCGCTCTGCTCCGGCTCGCCCGGCAAGCCCGGCTTCCTGCCGAGGTTCTCGGGTTGGGCCAGGCTGCGAACGCTCTTGCTTTCGGGCTGTTCGTTCAGCAGGTACGGATTCATGATCCAGATGCAGGGCGCGGTACACTCCTCGTCCAGCAGGGCAAAGTAGAGCGCAACGCCCAGAATCTCGGTCCAGTCCAGTAGTCGCGTGGCGATTCCGTGATGCCGCATGTACTGCAGGATCTCCCATCCCGCGAGCGGGAAGGGGTGCAGTTCACGCGCGCGGGCGCGGAACTCGAAGAAGAGCCTGGCCTCCAGTTGCCGCGTCTTGTGGGAGTGCAGGCCGGCGGTGCTCGCGTGGCGCAGTAGCGTTGGCACCAGCGCCCAGTCCAGGTTGGCGTGGCCCCGGTACAGACACCGCTCCCCTGGGCGGAAGTCCAACCCGGCGCGAGCATCGTCCAACTCCGCGAGAAAGTCCGTCCAGGCGCTCATTGTCCCCGCTCCTTCTCGGATGATGGAGGTCCTGCTGATCAAACGAATGATCCCCACGCGTGGGGGCCGGAGGACGCTCGCGGCGGCGGCAACGCGAGCGTGGATGCAGAAGAGGGTAGCGCTCTCACCGGTGAATCGCCACCGTCACGTTTACAGGCCGGGAGACGAAGCGTGCGGAAGAGTGTGGCCCGGCAGTGACCAGCCGGAGTTCGGGGACTTGGCGCGGAGCGGCGGCCCTACGTCCGCACGCGGGCCATCAGCACCAGGCCGGCGGCCAGGAAGAGGAGGTTGGGGGCCCAGGCAGCCAGGATGGGGTCCACCGCGCCGCTGCCGCCGATGGCCTTGCCGACGCGGAAGAGCAGCATGTAGATGATGGTCACGCCCAGGCTGATGCCCACGCCGTACGCGGTGCCCCCGCGGTTGGACGAGGTGACCAGCGGCGCGCCGAAGAGCACGATGACCATCACCGCCATGGGGATGGCGATCTTCTGCGCCCGCTCCACGCGCAGAGGGCCCGCGTCGCCGCCGGAGCGCTCGCGCGCCTCGATGAAGCGCGACATCTCCGCGTAGCGCATCTGCTCCGGGTCGCGCGGCTCCGCCATCAGGTCCTCCGGCGTCTCCGCCAGGCCGGGGATGCGCAGGGTGTCGAAGTGGACGGCCACCTCGGTGCCGTCCTGCTTGAGCTCGCGCGTCCACCCGTCCTCGAAGCGCCAGCCGCCCTTCTCCAGCCACACCGCCCGCCGGGCCATGCGGTGCAGCCCCGGCGCCCTGGCGGTGCCGTTGCGCTCCAGCACCACCTCGCTCAGCTCGCCGGTGCTGGCGTCCAGGCGGCGCGCGGAGAGCACGCCCTCGCGCGCGGTCTGGAAGACGAAGTTGATGCGCGGGCCGGTGCGGATCTCCTGCCGCTCGCCCAGCAGCTCCGCGCGCTTGCGCAGGGTGACCGGCACCAGCTCCGTCAGCCCCAGCGCCGCCACGCTGAGCACGACCGCCATCATCCCGATGGGGCGGAACAGGCGCCAGAAGCTGACGCCGCCCGCCTTGGCCGCGGTGATCTCCTGGTGCCGCGTCATGCCCCCGATGGTGAACACGGTGGCCACCAGCGCGGCGATGGGAAAGGCGTAGACCACGAACAGCGGAAAGTGGTACACGTACGAGAGCGCCAGCCGGCCGCCGCTGATGCCCGTGTCCATGTACTTGTCGATGTTGTCCGTGATGTCGGCGATGATGAACAGCAGCGGCAGCCCCAGCACCAGCATGAGGAAGGTGGCGACGAACTGCCTCAGCACGTAGCGGTCGAGCAGCTTCATCACGCGCGCGCCCTCCGCAGCCGCGCCCGCGGGGCGGCGAAGAAGTCACGCAGGGCCTGGAGCAGCGCGTCCCAGCCGCTGCTGCGCGCCGTGGCCGTCTCGCGGCCCATCGTGGCCAGCCCGATCAGGCCCAGCACCGTCATCAGCACGTTCATCACCCACATGGCGAACAGCGGGGAGACGACGCCGCGCCCCGCCAGCGACTCGCCGCCGATCAGGCCCACGTAGTAGAGGCTGAACACGGCCATGCTGGTGGCGATGACCATGCCGATGCCCCCGCCGCCGAAGCGCAGGGCCAGCGGCGCGCCGATGATGACGAACACCAGCGACGCGAAGGCGATGGAGTACTTCTTGTGGATCTCCACCTCGTAGTTGCGGATCTGCTCCTCCATGTGCGCCACCTGCCGGCGCGTGTTGGCCAGCGCGTCCGCGGTGCGGCGGGTGTGCGCGGGCACGCCGATCTCGCCGGACAGCCCGGGCGGCGCCTCCGCGGCCTCGTTGCTGCCGCCCTGCAGCGCGAACTCCAGGTCCTGCATGGCGGTGGTCTTGAGCGCCTCGTACTCCTGCCGCCGCTGCCGCGCCACGGTGTCGATGTTCGCGCGCAGCATGCCGATGGTCATCTCCCGGTCGCCGCGGTAGCCGTCCGGCCGGTCCGTGAGGGTGAGCTGGTTGCCCACGCCCGGCACGCCGAAGATCTGCTGCTTGAAGTACATGCGGCGGAAGTTGGCGGGGTCCTGCGTGTCCAGCTCGCGGGTGTGCCCGTCGTAGAGCTGCAGCACCATGTCGTTGAGGTTGGCGCTGAACCGCGCACGCCCGGAGTCCGCGAAGATGGTGCGGATGGCGGTGGGGTTGCTGACGTCGAAGATCTGCACGTCCCACATGCGGTTGGTGCCCGGCTCGATGCGGCCGGCGCTCAGGTAGAAGACGCTGCTGCCCGACTGCGGGGCGATGCGGTTGAGCGTCTGCTCCTCCAGCAGGAACGTCGGCGTCTTGCGGCCCACGTCGATCAGGAGCTGGCTCCAGCGGTGGTTGCTCTCCGGCAGCACCCGGTCGTTGAACCACACCATGAAGGCGGTGATGCAGCCGGCGGCGACGAGGAGCGGCAGCAGCAGGCGGCGCAGGTCCACCCCGCTGGCCTTGAGCGCGGTGATCTCGTTCTCCGCGGTCAGGTTGGAGAAGGTGAAGAGCACCGCCACCAGCACGGCCATGGGAAAGGTCAGGGCGACGGTGGCGGGCAGCGCCAGGACGAAGAAGTCCAGGATGACGCGCAGCGGCAGCCCCTTGCCCGCCAGGTCCGCCAGGCGCTTGACCAGCGTGTTGATCAGCACCACGCCGGAGAGGGCGAAGAAGGCAAACAAAAACGGGCCCAGGTGCGCCCGCATCAGGTACCGGGTCAGGATCCTCATTCGCGCTTTACGGGACTTGCCTTGTCGATGCCGCCACGCCTAGTATACGCCGGCCGCGCCGGGATGGACAGGCGCGGCGCCTGCCCGATCCACCCCCTCCACGACCGAGCGCCTTGATACCGACCCGCAGACCCGCCCGTTCCGTGCCGCTGGCCGGCGCGCTGCTCCTGCTGTGCGCCTGCTCCGGGGGCGAGGACGCGCCGCCCCCGCCGCCGGAGTTCTCCATGACGCGCGCGTGGAGCCACCTGACCACGCAGACCGCGTTCGGGCCGCGCTTTCCCGCGCACAGCGGGCACCGCCGCCAGCACAAGTGGCTCCGCGAGCAGCTCTCCTTCCGCGCGGACACGCTCATCGAGCAGAAGTTCACCGCGCCGGACGAGCGGGGCCGGCCCATGCAGCTCACCAACTGGGTGGCGCGCTTCCGGCCCGAGCTGAGCGACCGGGTGCTGCTCGTCGCGCACCTGGACACGCGGGCCCGCGCGGACGGCTCGCCGGACCCGCTGGACCGCCGCTTTCCCACGCCCGGCGCCAACGTGAACGCCAGCGGCGTGGCGGTGCTGATGGAGATGGCGCAGCTCCTCAAGCAGCAGCCCCCGCTCGTCGGCGTGGACCTGCTCTTCACCGACGGGGTGGGATATTCGAAGGAGATCGACTTCGCGGGCACGCGCCACTTCCTCAAGGCCATGCCGGGCTACCGGGCCCGCTACGCGGTGGTGCTGGAGGGCGTGGCGGACCTGGACGCGAAGTTCCTGATGGACAGCGCCTCGCTGGCCGGCGCGGAGGAGCCCACGCGCCGCCTGTGGGACACGGCGCGCGAGCTGGGCTACGACACCGTCTTCGTGGCCCAGCCGGGCAGGCCGCGCCCCACGGAGGGGAGCGTGCTGGCCGCCGCGGGCATCCCCACGGTGGTGGTGGCGGAGTCGGAGTACGGGCCGAGCAACATCACCTGGAACTCCACGGACGACTACCCGCGCATGGCCAGCGAGGAGACGCTGCGGCTGGTGGGCCGCACCGTGGCCACGCTGGTCTACCGCGAGAAGTAGGGGCGATGGCGGCGACGGGGCAGGAGCGCCTGGCGATCGGGGTCGTCGTGCTGCTGCTGGCCGCCGGCGCCGCCGCCCGCGCGCTGCGGCACGACCCTCCGCCGCCGGCGCT
>DASTLD010000496.1:0-4174 GCA_035715345.1 Longimicrobium sp. | reverse complement strand
GCGCCTTTGCCGTGGCGTACCGGCTGCTGGGCAACCGCGAGGACGCCGAGGACCTGGTGCAGGACGCCTTCGTGGCGGTGCTGCAGAAGATCGACACCTTCCAGGCCGGGCGCAGCTTCAGCCCGTGGTTCTTCCGCATCCTGGTCAACCGCGGGCTGAACGCGCGCAAGTCGCGCGCGCTGCGCAGCACCGACGAGATCCCCGCGGCCGCGGCGGCGGCGGGGCACTCGCCGGAGCGCGAGGCGGAGCGGGCGGAGCTGCGCGGGCGCCTGGCCGCGGCCATGGAGGGGCTGCCGGACCGGCAGCGCGTGATCGTGCAATTGTTCGAGCTGGAGGGGTTCGGCGGTCCGGAGATCGCCGAGATCCTGGAGATCTCCGACGGGACGGTACGCTGGCACCTGCACGAGGCGCGCAAGACGCTGCGCCGCGCGCTGGCCGCCTACGAAGGCAAGGAGTGAGCATGGACACGATGGACCGCGACCCCGCGCTGGAGGCCGCCCTGCGCGGCCTGGACGGACCCGCGCCGGCGGTGGACTGGGACGCCCTGCGCGGCCGGGTGGCCGCCGCGGCGGAGCTGCCGCTGGCCCGCCGCCGCCGCGCCCCCCGGCGCCCCGGCGTCCGCGTGCTGGTGCCGCTGGCCGCCGCGGCCGCCGTGGCCGGGCTGGCGCTGGGCACGCCCTACGGCGGCGGCGCGCGCCCGCTGCCGGAGCAGGAGCAGCGGGTGGTGGAGCAGATCCTGGCGGAGTCGCTGCCGGACCAGGTGGGCGCGCTGCTCTCCGGCGAGGCGGCGGACCAGGCGCTGCTGGAGGCCGTGAGCGACGGCTGAGCGCGCACTTGCGTCCAATCCGTCCACTCTGCCCCCGCCTGCGCCCGCCGCGGGCGGGGGCTCCGCGTGGTGGCATAAAGTGTAACTAAGTGTGCCGCAACGGAATGTCGGAATTGGAAGGGTGCTTGACAATGCTGGGCACACCCTGTAACTCAATGCCAACGGGGGCGCCTCCGCGCGTGTCGTTGCGGACGGAGACGCGGCGGCCGGGGGGGCCGCCACACACAACGCCTCCCGCCGCGCCCGCAGCGGCGGGTTTACTTTTTTCTTCACGCCAGGCACATGAACGCAGCGATCTTCATTGACGGCGGTTACTTCGACCGGGTCTCGCGCGACTGCGGCTCGCCGCGCATCGACTTCGGCAAGCTCTCGCAGGAGCTGGCCCGGCCGCACGAGCTGCTGCGCACCTACTACTACCACTGCCTGCCCTACATGGGCCCCGCGCCCACCGAGGAAGACCAGGCGCGCTACGACAACAAGCAGCGCTTCTTCAACGCGCTGACCCGGCTCAACCGCTTCGAGGTGCGCGAGGGCAAGCTCGAGTACCGCGGCACGGACCGCGACACGGAGCGCCCCATCTTCGAGCAGAAGCGGGTGGACATCTACCTGGGCGTGGACCTGGCCATGCTGGCGGTCAAGCAGCGCATCCACCGCGCCATCCTGGTCACCGGCGACAGCGACTTCCTGCCGGCCATCCGCGCGGCCAAGAACGAGGGCGTGCTGATCCACCTGTACCACGGCACCGGCCCGCAGCAGCCGCACAAGGACCTGTGGGACGAGGTGGACGAGCGCACCGCCATCACCCCCGAGCTGCTCAACCACTTCCTCCTGTAAGACGGACGCGGAGGAAGCGAATCACCCCCCCGCCGCCGGTCCCCGCGACCGGCGGCGGGTTTTTTCGCGCCGCGCATCCCCGTATGATGTACGGCGGCAGGACGGGACTCACCCGCGGCGGGGAGACGGGGGATGGAGGCGCAGTACAGGACGGCGGAGTGGGCGGAGCCCTTCGGCCGCTTCGGGCAGTGGATGCGGCGGGCCATGGAGGGCGCCGTCGCGGAGCCCACGGCCATGTCGCTGGCCACGGCCGCCGCGGACGGGCGGCCCAGCGCGCGCATGGTGCTGCTCAAGGGCTTCGACGAGCGCGGCTTCGTGTTCTACACCAACCTGGAGAGCCGCAAGGCGCGCGAGATCGGCGAGAACCCGCACGCCGCCCTCTGCTTCCACTGGCAGCCGCTGGAGCTGCAGGTGCGCATCGAGGGGCGCGTGGAGGCGGTCAGCCAGGACGAGGCGGACGAGTACTACGCGTCGCGCCCGCGGCTGAGCCGCATCGGCGCGTGGGCGTCGCGGCAGAGCCGGCCGCTGGCGTCGTACCGGGAGCTGATGGCGGCCGTGGAGGAGTACGAGGCGCGCTGGGACGGCGACGACATCCCCCGCCCGGAGTTCTGGTCCGGCTTCCGCGTGGTGCCGGACCGCATCGAGTTCTGGCAGGGCCGTCCCAACCGCCTGCACGAGCGCGAGCGCTTCGACCTGGACGCGACGGAGCCCACGCGCTGGAAGGTCCAGTACCTCTACCCGTGATCCCGCGCATGAAGCCCCTCGCCCCGCTGCTCCCCGCGCTGCTGCTGGCGGCGCCGCTGGCCGCGCAGCCGCTGACGCCGCGCCCGGCCGGCCCGGAGCACCTTGCCTCCGCCGCGCTGGACTCCGCGGCGCGGCACTCGCCGGAGAAGCTGCCGCAGCCGCTCTCCGGCAGGGTGCTGGGCAACCGCGGCCCGTACACCTACCTGGTGCTGCGCCGCACGGGGGACGGGCAGGCGGAGGTGCACGCGGACTGGGACGACGTGATGGTGGTGCGCGAGGGCGCCGCGACGCTGCTGTACGGCGGCGAGGTGCGCGGCGGGGCGGAGCAGGAGGCGGGCGAGCACCGCGGCGGCGAGATCGTGGGCGGCACGCGCCAGCCCCTGGCCGCGGGCGACATGATGGTCATCCCCGCCGGCGTGCCGCACCAGGTGCTGGTGCCGGAGGGCGGCGCCATCACCTACGCGGTCATCAAGGTCCGCAAGCGCGTGGGGCCGATGTAGGGAAGTGCGTGAGTGCGTGAGTGCGTGAGTGCGAAACCCGGTGCTCCGGGCGGGCATCCGCGCCGCCCCCACCCGCTCGCTTAGGCTCGCACCCTCCCCCAAGTCTGGGGGAGGGTTTTCGGCATCCGCGCTTCGGGCGATGGGCAGGCGATAGGCCGTCTCCGTGCCACCCCGCGATTGTCATCCTGAGGGAGCGCCGCGCAAACCCATCCTCCACAACAACCTACGTGCGCGACCGAAGGATCTTGCCGGCCTGTCGCGGGAATCGTCGTGGGCAAGAGCGCGGGCGTGCACCCTCGCGTGCGACGGAGCCGTGCGCACGCGGGCAAGATCCTTCGGTCGGCGCCAGGCCCTGGTGCGAGGGAAAGGCCGGTGCGGGCGCCTCCCTCAGGATGACACCGCTCGCGGCGGCTTTGGGTGGGATGGGAGATGCCCGCTTGCAGTCCGCGCAGGCGGACTTCGTGTTTTCTCAGCCGCGAATTCATTCGCCGGTTCCCCGCGCCGGCGCCCGCTGCCTTGCACCGATGCCGGCGCGCACCTCGCGCGGCGGGACGCCGGCGCGCGCCCTCAACCGCCGGCTCGGGGCAAGGCTCCGCGAACGGTACCGCGCCCGCACGCCTAGCCCACCACCTCCTCCAGCCGGTCGATGAGCTCGGCCTGGGCGGCGATGAGCTTCTGCCGGGCGGTGGGCAGGTCGAACCAGGCGCAGCGGTCCACCTCGGGGAAGGTCAGGATGCGCCCGGAGCCGCGCGGCCACTCCGTGCGGCTCACGTTGCTGGTGATGCACGCCGGGTCCGCGTCGCCCTCCCACGCCCACGCGTGCACCACCTTGCCCGCCTTCTGCCGGATGCTGCCCAGCGGCAGGAACGGCGGCACGGGGCGGATGCCCGTCTCCTCCTGGAACTCGCGCGCGGCGGCGGCCAGCGGCTCCTCGCCCGCGTCCAGCACGCCCTTCGGAATGGTCCAGGCGCCGTCGTCCTTGTTCTTCCAGAACGGCCCGCCCGGGTGCGCCAGCATCACCTCCACCTTCCCGTCGCGCCGGCGGTAGAGCACCATGCCGGCGCTGATGATCGTTCCCCCCATCACCCCCCTCCTCCCGTTCCGCCCCAGGCCCCCTCCGCGCACACCGTCCCCTGGCCCGCCGTCACGCGGAAGCGGCGCTCCCCGTCCACCTGGCCCACCCAGAGCGTGGCGGCGGCGGGCAGCAGCAGCGGCGCGCGGAAGGCGATGCGCATGCGCCGCAGCGCCGCCGGATCGCCGCCCAGCAGGT
>DASTLD010000495.1:0-6816 GCA_035715345.1 Longimicrobium sp. | reverse complement strand
AGAGGAGGTTTCTTGAGAATCAGGGAACAGGGGACAGGTCACAGGGGACAGCGGGATGATTACCCGCGCCGTCGCAGGCTGTCCCCTGTCCCCTATCCCCGCTCCCTAGATGACTTTCGCCTCGGTGCGCAGGATCCGCAGCAGCTCGGGCACGGCGTCGGGGCCCTGGCCCACGATGCGGCCGGCCTGGCGCTCGGCGGGCAGGCTCAGCTTGCGCACCTCCACCCCGGAGTCGCCCGCCGTGGCGGCCTTCTCCTCCAGCGGCTTCTTCTTGGCCGCCATGATGCCCTTGAGCGAGGCGTAGCGCGGCTCGTAGGCGCCCTTGGTGACGGTGAGCGCGCAGGGCGTGCGCAGCTCCACCACCTCGTGCCCGCCCTCCACCTCGCGGTGGGCGGTCACCTTGCCGTCCGCCACGCTGAACTCCGTGACCGCGCTGGCGGCGGGAATGCCCAGCAGCTCCGCCGTCATGGGCCCCACGGCCTGCAGGTCGTCGTCGATGGCCTTCATGCCGAACAGGAGCAGGTCGTACTCGCGCCCCTTGACCTCGTCCGCGATGGCCCGCGCCACGGCCAGGCCCTCCGGCCGGCCGTCGGCCTTGAGCAGCACGCCGTTGTCGGCGCCCATGGCCAGGGCGGTGCGCAGCGTCTCGGCGCTGGCGGTGTCGCCCACGGTCAGCACGGTCACGTCGCCGGCGCCGGCCTGCTCCTTGTGCTTGAGCGCCGCTTCCACGGCGAACTCGTCGTAGGGGTTCAGGACGAACTTGACTCCGCCGGCCTCCACGGACTTCTCGTCGCCGGCAATGCGAAGGCGCGCCTCGGTGTCCGGGACGCGCTTCACGCACACGATGCTCTTCACGCGCATCTCCCTTGATCGGTGGTCTCCGGCGCCTTGCCCGGCGGCTCCGGAGCCGGGGATAATAGCCGCCGCTCCGCGCCCCATGCAACCCGGCCCCCTGCCCTCCCCCACCGCCCTCGCCCTGCTCCCGCGCACCGGTACCCGCCCCCACACCAGCCCCGTCGGCGCAGGCCGACATCACGTCTTCCCAGCCGCGATTTCAATCGCCGGGCGCAAGGCCCTGCCGCGAACCACAAACTCACCCCTGCACCGCACCACTTCGTACTCCGCACTTCGTACCTCGTACTTCCCCTCGCACCCTCGCACTCTCGCACTCTCGCACTTCCCACGGTACATTCCGCCCGCGCAAACCACCCATCACCCGCAGCGAACGACCCCGCGTGAGCCAGCCGCGCGTCGGCATCATCATGGGCAGCCGCTCGGACCGCGAGACCATGCAGGAGGCCGCGCGCGTCCTGGACGAGCTCGGCATCGCGTACGAGCTGGAGATCGTCTCCGCGCACCGCACGCCCGACCGCATGTTCGCCTACGCGGAGGCCGCGGAGGGCCGCGGCATCGAAGTCATCATCGCCGGGGCCGGCGGCGCCGCGCACCTGCCGGGGATGACCGCGGCCAAGACGGTGCTCCCCGTCATCGGCGTCCCCGTCCTCTCCTCCACGCTCAACGGCCTGGACTCGCTGCTCTCCATCGTCCAGATGCCGAAGGGAGTCCCGGTCGCCACCGTGGCCATCGGCAAGGCGGGGGCGGCCAACGCGGGCCTGCTCGCCGCGCGCATCCTCGGCAGCCGCGATCCCGCGGTCCGCGAACGCCTCAAGGCCTACGCCGCGCGCATGGCGGAGGACGCCCTGCGCGATCCCGCCGCCGGATGACCCTGCTCCGCGACGCGAAGGCCCCCGTCCTCCCCGGCGCCACCATCGGCATCGTGGGCGGCGGGCAGCTCGGCCGCATGTTCACGCTGGAGGCGCGGCGGATGGGGTACCGCGTGCTCGTCCTGGACCCTGGCGCGGACGCCCCCGCCGCGCAGGTGGCGGACGAGCACGTCCGCGCGCCGTTCGAGGACCTGGCCGCCTGCCTGGACCTGGCCCGCCGCTCCGACGTGGTCACGCTGGAGTGGGAGAACGCCGACGTGGCCACGCTGCGCGCCATGCAGGCGCACGTGGCCGTCCGCCCGGGGCCGGAGGTGCTGGAGACCGCCCAGCACCGCGTGCGCGAGAAGGACGCGGCGCGGCGGCTGGGCATCCCCACCGCCGAGTACCGCCCCGTGGCCACGCGCGCGGACCTGGACGCCGCGCTGCGCGACGTCGGCGCGCCCGCCATCCTCAAGACGGCGCGCATGGGCTACGACGGCAAGGGCCAGGCGACGATCCGCGATGCGTCCGACGCCGGCGCCGCCTACGACGCCGTCGCCGCGCTGGGCGACGACTTCATCCTGGAGGCGCGCGTCGACTTCGCGATGGAGGTCTCCGCCATCTGCGCGCGCGCCGCCAACGGCGAGACGGCGACCTTTCCCGTCGCGGAGAACGAGCACCGGCGCGGCATCCTGCACCTCTCGCTCGTCCCCGCGCGCGTGCCGCCGCCGGTCGCGGAAGGGGCGCGGCGCGTGGCGCGCACGCTGGCGGAGGGGCTGGACGTGGTGGGGCTGCTGGCGGTGGAGATGTTCGTCACGCGCGACGGGCGCATCCTTGTCAACGAGGTGGCGCCGCGGCCGCACAACTCCGGGCACTACACCTGGGAGGCCTGCCCCGTCAGCCAGTTCGAGCAGCAGCTCCGCGCGGTCTGCGGGCTGCCGCTGGGCTCCGTGGAGCTGCTGCGCCCGGCGGCGATGGTCAACCTGATGGGCGAGGACGCGGGCACCGGGCTGGACTGCGAGGGCGTCGCCGGGGCGCTCGGCGTGCCCGGCACCGCGCTGCACCTGTACGGCAAGGCGCAGGCGCGCGAGGGGCGCAAGATGGGACACCTGACCACCCTGGCGGACAGCGTGGAGCAGGCCCGCGAGCGCGCGCTGGAGGCCTGGGCCCGGGCGACGGCGCCGGGCGGCTGACGCGGCCCTTGCGCCGCCGCCCGCCGCGTTGCATACCTTGAAGGACCGCTCGGACACTCACACGCACCACCTCCCTTTCAACCGGCGGCCCGCCAGCAGGACCGGCGCGCCCCACCCCGGGGCCGGGACGTCACACGGACCGCCCCTCCGGCGTTGAAACAAACGACGCCCGGCGGCGTAAACACAGGCGGCAAAACGGCATCGCCCGCGGGGTCATGGGTGGCCCGGCGATTGCTGATTCGGCACCCCGGGAACGCACCGGGGAGGAGGCTCGGATGATCCTTCACTGCAACTACGAAGAGCTCCAGGCGCTCGCCACTTCCGGCGCCGCGATCGTCGCGGCGGCGCAGTCCGGCGATCGCGTGGCCAAGCTCGAGACGCTCCTTCCCCGGCTGACCGGCGACCTGAGCATCGAGACCATCCAGGAGCAGCGCAGCGTCCGCGACGCGGTGGCGCTGATCTGCGAGGACGTGCACGGGCGGCTGGACGAGACCATCATCGCCCACGGCCCGGCGCACGAGGACGCGGTCACCATGTACTTCGACTACGGCCACTCGCGCTCCGTGCTGGCCCGCCTGGACCGCATGGGCGTGGAGATGGAGGCCATCATCGACCTGATCAGCGGCGGCAGTGCCGCGGCGGCGGGCGGCATCACCTTCCCGGACTGACCCGACGCACGCACGGAATCACCAGCGCCCCCGCTCTCTCCCGCAGAGGCGGGGGCGCTCGTTTTCAGGCCGCGAGAACAGGGATGGCCGCGGAGGGAATCACCCCGGCGGTCAGATTCGCGCCGGCCGCCGCGTTCCTTCCCGGGCGGGAAAAAACCCGTCCCGCCGATCCCACCGTTCGTCCCCGCCGACGAGCCGCTCGTCACTCGCAGGCACCGCTGAAACCATTGCGGCCAAAAACCGTCAAACGGGGCCGCATCGGGACGTTTCATTCCTGCAGTCGTGGTGTGTCATCTCCTACCTGAATCCTACCGACGGAGATGGTTCCATGCAGCGCGTCGGCATCATCGGCGCCGGCCTGAGCGGGCTGGTCGCGGCAAAGACGTTCCTGGAAGAGGGCTTCGAGCCCACGCTGTTCGAGAAGGAGTCCGAGGTGGGCGGGGTGTGGGCCCGCTCGCGGCGCTACCCCGGCATCCACACGCAGAACCCCCGCGACACCTACGCGTTCTCCGACTTTCCCATGCCCCGCACCTACCCCGAGTTCCCCACGGGCGAGCAGGTGCAGGCCTACCTGGGCGCGTACGCCGACCACTTCGGCGTAACGCCGCACGTGCGCTTCGAGACGGCGGTGCAGGACGTGTCGCCGGTGGACGGCGGGTGGGGCGGGTGGCGGGTGCGCTCCGTGGCCGCGGACGGCAGCGAGACGCCCGCGCGGACGGAGCACTTCGATTTCCTGGTCGTGGCCAACGGCACCTACAGCGCGCCGCACGTGCCAGAGCTGCCGGGGCTGGACGCCTTCACCGCCGCGGGGGGCCGGGTGCTGCACTCCAGCACCTTCAAGCACCTGGACCAGGTGCGCGGCAAGCGCGTGGTGGTGGTGGGCGGCGCCAAGAGCGCCTGCGACGTGGCGGCCGCGGCCACCGGCGCGGCGGAGAGCTGCACGCTGGTGTTCCGCAAGGCGTACTGGAAGATGCCGAAGAAGTTCTTCGGCGTGCTGCCGCTGCGCTACGTGCTGACCACGCGCTTCAGCGAGTCGCTGTTCCGCGACCGGCGGCTGGAGGGGATGGAGAAGGTGCTGCACGGCGTGGGCAGGCCGGCCGTGTGGCTGTTCTGGCGCGGCATCGAGCGCATGCTGATGTCCACGCACCACCTGCGGCAGGTGGGCATGGTGCCGCGGGAGCGCATCGAGGTGCTGGTCAACTGCATGCTCAGCCTGGCCACGGACGGCTTCTACGACGCCATCCGGGAGGGCCGGCTGGGCGCGCGCCACGCCTCCGTGGCCGCGCTGCACCCGGGCGGCGTGGAGCTTTCCACCGGCGAGCGGCTGGACGCGGACGTGGTCATCTTCGGCACCGGCTTCCGCCAGGAGGTGCCGTTCCTGGACCCGGAGACGCGCGCGAAGGTGGTGGACGAGGACGGCGTCTTCCACCTGTACCGCAACATCCTGCACCCGGACGTGCCGAACCTGGGCTTCGTGGGATACAACGCCAGCCTGTACTCGCAGCTCACCAGCGAGCTGGGGGCGCGCTGGCTGGCGCGCTGCTTCCTGGGCCAGGTGCGGCTCCCCTCGCGGGAGGCGATGCTGCGCGAGGTGGCGGAGCGCTGGGAGTGGATCCGCGAGAACCGGCCGCTGGGCACGGCCAGCGGCACCTGCATCATCCCCTTCACCTTCCACTACGTGGACGACCTGCTGCGGGAGATGGGGGCCCGCCCGGTGCGCCGTCCGCTCAACCGCTTCCGCGAGGTCTTTCTGCCCATCGACCCGTCGGTCTACGCCAACCTCAAGGAGGAGCTGGACGGCAGGCGAAGCCGGCGCGCCCCGGCGCGGCCGCGGGAGCACGCCGGGGCGCTGCACGGCTGAAGACAGCAGGTCTCACGCGGAGACGCGGAGGACCGGAGGGGGGCACCTCTCCCGCGTCCTCCGCGCCGCCGCGATCCGGGATCAGCCGCGGAAGATGAAGAACACCGCGCCCACCATGCACAGCGCCGCCCACAGGTAGTTGAGCGACACCGGCTGGCGCATGTAGAGGATGGCGAAGGGCACGAACACGGCGAGCGCGATGACCTCCTGCAGGATCTTGAGCTGCGGCAGGGTCAGCGCCTGGTAGCCGATGCGGTTGGCCGGCACCTGCAGCAGGTACTCGAACAGCGCGATCCCCCAGCTCACCAGCGCGGCGACGATCCACGGCCGCCCGTTCAGGTTCTTGAGGTGCGCGTACCACGCGAAGGTCATGAACACGTTGGAAAGCACCAGCAGCCCGATGGTGCGCAGGATCACCGGCATCGTCTCACTCCAGGAGAAATGAACTCACGCAGAGACGCAGAGGACGCGGAGAATTCTCTCTGCGTCCTCTGCGTCTCTGCGTGATTCCAGCCGTCAGAACGACTTCAGCAGCGTCAGGCCCGTGCGGACGTCGAAGATGCCGAAGCCGGTGTGCTCCCACGCCAGGCTGCGCCGCCCGAAGAGGTACACGCGGCGGTCGTTGCCCACGCGGAAGTAGAGCAGCGGCTGGATCTCCAGCACGATCTCGTCGTCCACCGGCGCCCACTCGGGGTGGCCGAAGCTGGCGTGCACCACCCGCGACACGTCCGTGCCGTAGACGAAGAAGAACGACGCGCGCTCGTCGCGGTCCGCGCCGTACGCCAGCGCGGCGGGCCAGTAGACCACGATGCGCCGCTCGCCCTCCAGCTCCACCACCTGCGGCTCGCCCAGCACCACGCTGTCCGGCCGCTCGTCGCGCGTGCGCGCGGCGTTGGCGCGCTCCAGCAGGTCCGCCGCCCGCGCGCGTAGCGTGTCGCGCAGCACCGGGTCCAGCGCGATGGGGCGCGGGGTGATGACCTGGATGGCCGGCCCCGGCGACCAGAACAGCATGGGGACGGAGACGGGGTCGCCGCCGGGCAGCGCGGCCGTGGCGTCGTAGGGCGCCTCGTACAGGTCGCCGTCCTTCTCCAGCACGCTGGCGATGCGCACCGCGCCGGGGCGGCCCGCCGCGTCCAGCGCGGGCAGCTCCGTGCCCGCGCCGCCGGGCTCCGCCAGCGCGCAGGCGCCCACCACGAAGCGCTCGCCGTTGTGGCAGCCCACGAAGCGTGTGGCGTTGCCCTGCGCAAAGCTGTCGGGGTCGTACACGCCGAACACCGTGGCCGGCGGCTGCGCGGCGGCGGCGGCGGGCGCCAGCAGCGCCAGGGCAAGGAGGGAAGGGAGAGAGGCTTTCATCAGCGGGGTGTCTCGCGGGGGTGCCGCCGCCCGGGCCG
>DASTLD010000494.1:0-7740 GCA_035715345.1 Longimicrobium sp. | reverse complement strand
TGCGACAGCACCGTGCGCCCGTTCTCGCGCCGCGTCCAGAAGCCGTAGGCGTAGTCCGCGCCGAAGTCGGCGGCCAGCGGCTGGCGGGCCGCCGTGAACGTGTCCCGTGTCGCGCGGCTCACCAGGCGGCCGGTGGCCAGGGCGCGCGCGAAGCGGAAGACGTCGCGCGCGGTGCCGTGGGCGCCGCCCGCGCCGCTGCCCACCACGCCCAGGCGGCGCGCCACGCGCGGCCGCGTGCCCAGGTAGTCGCCCTCCTGCACCGGGAGCGGCACGGCGCGATGCGTGACCGTGTCCGCGGGCGGGGCGATCCAGGCCGATTCCATCCCTGCGGGCCGGAGCAGGTGCTCGTCCAGGTACGCAGCGAAGGTCGTCCCGCCCAGCTTCTCCACGACGGCGCCGAGCACCTCGAATCCCTCGTTGCTGTACGCCCAGCGCGTGCCCGGCGCGCGGCGCAGCGGCTCGGCGGCGAAGTAGCGCAGCAGCTCGGTGGAGGTGCGATAGCCCGGTGCGCGCTCGTAGCCCGGGCGGTCGAACAGCATCCCGAATCCCCCCACGTGGCTCAGGAGCTGGGCGATGGTCACGCCGCGCGCCTGCGCCGTCCACGGCTGCTCCGGCAGCACCTCGCCGATCGTGGCGTCGAGCGACAGCCGGCCGGACTCCACGAGCTGCCCGATGGCCACCGCGGTCCACATCTTGGGGAGCGACGCCAGGTTGAAGCGCGTCGCCGGGGTGATGCGCGCGCCGGTCGCGGGGTCGGCGGTGCCGAACGCCGCCTCGTACAGCACGTCGCCGCCGCGCGCGACCAGGACGACGCCGGAGAATTCATCCGCGGCGGCCAGGCGCTCCACCTCGCCGGCGATGGCGGCGGTGAGCGCGGCGTCGGCCAGGCGGACGCGCGGCAGCTCGCGCACGACGGCGGCGGGGCGCAGCGTCTTGAGGAACTGCAGGTCCAGCAGACGGGTGGTATCCTGCGGGTCCGGCGTCACCAGCACCGCGGCGCCGTTGCCGACGCGCTCGGACCACAGCTCCTGTACGATGCGCCCGCCGGCCCACGGATCGGTCGCGCCGGGGCGGAAGGTGCCGCCCTGACGCCGCAGCGCGTGCAGCAGCTCGCGCACCTCCGCGCCGTGCCGCGCGCGGGGAGAAACCGTGCCCGCGGCGAAGCGGTCCACCGCCGCGGAATCCGCATCGTTGACCGCGGTCACGGCGGCGCGCACCAGCGTACCGGCGGCGCCGGAGGGGAAGTCGAACGCGGGGACGGCCGGTGCGGAGGTCTGCGCAGGGGCGGCTGCGGGAAACGCCGCGAGCAGGGCGGCGCAGAAGAGCGGGATCGGTCGGTTCATCGTCTGGGATCCTGTGCGGGTGCGGGGCTGCCGCGGTGCGGCGGGGCTGCGCACAGGATAGGCGGTCGGAGGCGCGGGGAGGCTGGCGGGCGGTAGGGAGGTTGTTCGGGAGTTGAAAGGAAATGCTTGACCGCTGGTCGTCCGGGGCCCATCCTGGCAGGCCTCGGTCCACCCATCTCTCACGCGGGGAAAGCGCATGGCCGCCGGAAGGATCGCCGCTTTCGCGGCTGCGCTGCTTGCCGCGGGCGGATGTGCCGCGAAGGCGTCCGGTGCCGGCGCGGCGCCCGCGGCAGGGTGGACTCGCCCGGAAGACCACGCCCCGTGGGTCATGTCCGGGGTGTCACCGACGGACATCTCGATCGAGTTCGCCCTGACCGAGGATTTCGTCGAGCTAACCCGCGAGCACTGCCCGTTCCGCGTGCTTCGCTGCTCGGATTCGAACGACGGGCAGGAACACCGGCTGCTCAGCGTCGATGACGTCGCATGCGCGCCCGTGGCGCAGTTCAGGGACCGCTGCACCTTCCGCCTCTCGGAAGAGCTGCCGGGCCGGCGTCCGGTACGATCCCGCTGCCGCGCGGACTTCGGGATCGTCGGAACTTCGCACTACCCATCGCGATGGGCGGTCGACCGCGACGATGAATCCGGCCGGCCGATCATCACCTGCAGGCGTACGCGCTGACCAGTGCCGCGCGCTCAGCGCCGCAGGCGGTAGCCCTTCTTGAAGACGGTGAGGATGTGGACGGGGGCGGCGGGGTCGTCCTCCAGCTTGCGGCGCAGCTCGGCCACGTGGATGTCCACCGTGCGCGTCAGGACGGCCGCGCGGTGGCCCCACACTTCGCGCAGCAGGTCGTGCCGCGAGGCCACGCCGCCGTTGCGGTCGTAGAGCGCCAGCAGCAGGTCGAACTCCTTCGGCGCGAGCGACACCGGCTCGCCGCGGCGCGTGACGGTGCGGGCGGCGCGGTCGATCTCGACCTCG
The DNA here is from genome assembly GCA_035715345.1 of Longimicrobium sp. GTDB lineage: Bacteria > Gemmatimonadota > Gemmatimonadetes > Longimicrobiales > Longimicrobiaceae > Longimicrobium. The sequence continues at coordinate 5,421 of DASTLD010000494.1, read as the reverse complement.
CCGATGCGGACGGGTGGGACGGGGGCGTCGCCGCCGGCGCGGCGCAGCAGGGCCTCCACGCGCGCCAGCAGCTCCAGCAGCCCGAACGGCTTGGTGACGTAGTCGTCCGCGCCGCTGCGGAAGCCGAGCACCTTGTCCGCCTCCTCGCCGCGCGCGGTCAGGATCAGCACCGGCACGCGGCTGCCCTCGCCGCGCAGGGCGCGCAGCACGCGGTAGCCGTCCATCCCCGGCAGCATCAGGTCCAGGATCACCAGGTCCGGCCGGCCGTCGCGGGCGCGCTGCAGGCCGCTGGGGCCGTCGTCCGCCACCTCCGCCTCGTATCCCTCGATCTCCAGCGCGGTGCGGAGGCCGAAGCCGAGGTCGGGATCGTCCTCCACGATCAGCACGCGCCTCATCGCCCGGCCTCCTGCAGCGCGGGCGCGTCCTCCGCCGGCGCGGCGGCCTCCATCGCCCGCGGCAGCTCCGCGACGAAGCGCGCGCCGCCGCCTGCGCCGTCCTCCACACGCACGCGGCCGCCGTGCCGCATCACCAGGTCCCGCACCACGCTCAGGCCGATGCCGCTGCCGCCCGCCACGCGGTCCACCTCGCGGTCCAGGCGGTAGTACGGCTCCCACACGCGGCCGCGCAGGGCGGGGGGAATGCCCGGTCCCTCGTCCTCCACCCACACGCGGACCGCATTGCCCGCGCGTTCGGTGCCGAGGGTGATGCGCTGGCCGCGCGGGCCGTATCGCGCCGCGTTGTCCAGGAAGTTGAGCAGCACCTGGCGAAAGGCGCCGCGGTCCAGCATCGCCGTCACCCCCGGCTCCAGCTCCGTGCGCAGCTCCATGCCCCGCGACGCGGCGATGGGCGCGAAGCCCTCCGCCACCTCCGCCGCCAGCGCCGCGACGTCCGTCGGCTGGGGCGCCAGCTCCAGCGTGCCGCGCTCGCCGCGGCTGAAGTCGAGCACGTTCTCCACCAGGTACGACAGCCGCCGCGCCTCGCGGTCGATGAGGCGCAGCGAGCGCTCGCGCTCCTGATCCGTGCGCAGGCGGCCGCCCAGCAGCAGCTCGCTGAACATGCGGATCTGCGTGAGCGGCGTCCGCAGCTCGTGCGACACGCCGCTCACGAAGTCCGCGCGCAGCCGCGACAGCTCGGCCTGCCGCCGGAGCTGGAGGAAGGCGACGCCGACGACCCCCGCGGCCAGCGCCAGCAGCGCCACCAGCAGCGGCAGCGGCGACGCGGGCAGCCCCTGCGCCAGCCGCTCCGCCGCCCGCGGCCGCAGCTCCACGCGCGCCGCCAGCGCCGCGAAGTCGCCCGGGAACGGCTCGCTCGCGGCGGCGGACGGGCTGGCGACATGGCCCGAGCGGTACAGCTCGCCGCCCGGACCGGAGACGGAGACGGCGAGGAGCGAGTCGGTCGGCACCCCGCGCGTGACGGTGCCCGGCAGCAGCGGCACCCGCGTGACGATGCGCCGGAACACGGGCACGCCGACCACGCGCGGGTCCTCCACGATGCCGTACGCCGCGCGCGGCCGCTCGCGGTCGTCGAAGAGCACCGTGAACGCGAGCGTGAGCGGGCGGCCGCCCAGCTCGCGCGTGCGTACGGTCGCCCTCTGGATGCGCATCTGGTACCGGGTGCGCTCGGTGCGGCCCTCGATCTCGCCGTACGCGTACACCTCCGCCCGGGCGGGATCGTCCACGAGGGCGGCGGCGTGCGCGCGCACCTCCGCCCGAACCCACGCCTCCGCTTCGGGCGAGAGCGCCGGCCCCGCGACCTCCAGCCCGTCGCCCGCCAGGTCCAGGCGAAAGAAGCGCTGCACGTCCGACAGGCAGTTGCACCACAGGTCCTGCTCCCGCACCGCCCTGCGGTACGCGGCCGCGGAGGGCAGCGGCGTGGTGGCCGGCTTGCCCTCCACCTCCTGGGTGGGGAACGCCTGCAGCGTCACGAAGCCGGATTCCAGCGTGGACGCCGCGCGCCGCGCGAACTCCGCGGCGGCGTAGGCGGCGTGGTCGCGCAGCAGGCGGCGGGCGGCGGCGCGCTGGCCGGCCGCGGCGCGGTGCGCCTGGTACGCCACCGCGCCCGCCAGCGCCAGCGCCAGCGCCAGCAGCACGCCGGTGGCGGTGATGCTTCGCGTCGCGTCGAGGAGCCGGTTGCGGAGCCGCATGGGATGGCGGAGCGGGGGGGATGCCGTTGCCGCGCCAATCTAATTGCGCCGCGGACGCCGCGCGTGGCCGCGGGGTTCGGGTGGCGTAAGGAAGTTGTAAGGAGGGCGATGGAAGCGCGGAGGGCGAATCTCAGATTGTCATCCTGAGGGAGCGCCGCGCGGAGCCATGGTCATGCGAGTGTACCGCGGGCGCGACCGAAGGATCTTCTCTGCGTGGGCCGGGGCTATCGCGGCGCATGAATGCACGCGTGCCCTCCGCCGAACGCGACCTTCGCGGCATGCGGGCAAGATCCTTCGGTCGGCGCCGGAGGTCGGGGCGTTCGCAGACGTCCGCGCGGCGCCTCCCTCAGGATGACAACGCGTTGGGCAGAAAGCAGTTGCGTGGTTAGTGGCGACCGTCCGCCCGGCCCCCCGCGTTCGTCGTCGCGCGCCCAGGCGGCACCGTGGCCGGCGCAAGGAGGCATGCGTCGGCGCAGGGCGCCCGGCGATTGAAATCGCGGCTACGAAAACGTGATGTCGGCCTTCGCCGACGGGTTCGCGGCAGGGAGGGAGTAGCGCATCCTGCGAGGGTTTGCGCCGGGTGTTGACCGCGGGGAGACATCTCGTTAGCATATGAAGAACTTTGTATAGCAAAGTTCCCCGCTGCGGAGATGCTGCCATGATCCTGCGAATCCTGCTCGTCACCCTCGGCCTGTCGGTGGCCGGCGCGATCGTCGGGACGGCGGTCGGCTGGGCGGTCCTCGTGAGCTGGGGACTGTTCGACGGCGTGATCGCCGTGACGGATCCATTCGTCGTCGAGTTCGCCTTCATCGTCGCAGGCCGGATGGGGGCGGTGCTGGGCCCGGTGGCGGCGTGGCTGCTCATGCGGCACGTCCCGATCGGCCGGGCCATCGGCGGCACGGCGCTCGGGACGTTCGCGGGCGGCATCGCGGGCATCGCCCTCGTCATCGACCCGGTGCTCAGCGGGATGGCCGGCTTCGCCGCGGCCGCGGTATGGCTCCGCGCAGCCACGCCGCGGCACTCGCGCGCGCGGCTGGCGCCGGGCTCATCCTCCGATTAGCTATATGCCCCGGGCACGGGACTTCCTCGCGTGCTCGTGGTGAGCGGGCCCCTCGCGAGCTCCCGCACCGGACGGATGGAGAGACGAACGATGACCACGCGCACGTACCTTCGGCTGTCGCTGCTGGCGCCCGTCGTGGTGCCGCTGCTGCTGCTGCCGCTCCTGCTGATCGACCCCCTGCCCGCCGTCGTCGGCAGCCTGATGGGGATCCTCCTGTTCTCGCTGCTGATCGGCGGCATCCCCTACGTGCTGTTCGCCGTGGGGCTCTACGTGTACCTGGATCCGGCCGACGAGCGCGGGTGGGTGCGGGCAAGCTGGGCCGCGCCCCTGCTGTACGTGCCGGTGCTGTGCGCCTGCCTGCTGGCCCTGTCGCTGCTGATGGTCCGGCCGGAGCAGGGCAGCCTGCTGGCGGGGATGGCCTACTACGCCGCGTGGGGCCTGGGGGTGGGATACTTCTACGTGCTGCTGGTGCACGCGGTCCGCGGGGTGCTGACGCGCTGGGGGCTGGTGCGCGGCGAGCCGGTGGCGGCGCCCGCGTAGGCGGGGGTCTGGCGCGAACGCCCGCGGCGCGAAAGATTGACCGGCCGTAGGTTCCACGATTCACACCCACCGCTCACCACGGGAGAGACCCCGCATGGCGGACCAGGAAGCGTACTGCGTGAAGTGCAAGGCCAAGCGCGAGGTGAAGAACGCGCGCGAGGAGACCTTCGAGAACGGCCGCCGCGCGCTCCGCGGCCAGTGCGCCGTCTGCGGCACGAACATCACCAAGTTCCTGTCGTCCAAGTAAGAACGCGGACCGGCCGCACGGCCTTCCGCTCCCGTGCATGGCGCGCCCCCGGACCCGAGCGGTCGCGGGGGCGCCGCCGTATCATCCGACGCCCATGCGAGCACTCAGCCACCTCTTTGCCAACAACCGCGCCTGGGCCCGCGACATGGCCGCGCGCGACCCGGACTTCTTCGCGCGGCTCTCGCGCCAGCAGGCGCCCGAGTACCTGTGGATCGGCTGCTCGGACAGCCGGGTGCCGGCCAACGAGATCGTGGGCCTGCTGCCGGGCGAGCTGTTCGTGCACCGCAACGTGGCCAACGTGGTGGTGCACACGGACCTGAACTGCCTGTCCGTGCTGCAGTTCGCGGTGGACGTGCTCCAGGTGAGGCACGTGATCGTGAGCGGCCACTACAACTGCGGCGGCGTTCGCGCGGCGCTGGAGAACGCCAAGGTGGGCCTGGCGGACAACTGGCTGCGGCACGTGCAGGACGTGGTCAACAAGCACCGCGCGCAGCTCGACGCCATCGCGGACGACGAGGCGCGGCTGGACCGGCTGTGCGAGCTGAACGTGGCGGAGCAGGTGCTGAACGTCTGCCAGACCACCGTGGTGCAGGACGCCTGGGAGCGCGGGCAGCCGCTGGCCATCCACGGGTGGATCTACCGCCTGGCCGACGGGCTGCTGCGCGACCTGGGGATGTGCGTCACCTGCGCGGACGAGGTGGCGCCCATGCACGAGGCCGCGGTGGCGGGCAGGGTCGGCGGCTGATCAGCAAGGTACAGCGTGACTGGTGGGGTGCATCGCGAAGGCGGAGGCCCCCTCCCAAACCCTCCCCCAACTTCGGGGGAGGGCTTTTTTTCTTCGCGGTGGATCAGCTGGCGCCGTGGAGGCGGCTCTCCAGGTCGTCGGCGCGGATGTCGAAGTGGCTGGTGTGCCACTCCGGGCGGCCGCCGCGGGTGCAGATGACCTGCGGCGACTCGTGCTCGATTCCGGTCTTCTCCACCACGTACTGCGACACGTCCGAGCACTCGTTGACGTCCAGCACGTAGACCGGCGCGTCGGGGCGGCGCTCCAGGAACTGCTGCATCTCCTGGCGCGCGGCGGCGCTGATGGGGCAGAAGTTGGAGTTCTTGAAGAGGATGGCGCACTCGGCCCCGAGCGCCTCGTCCACGTCCTGCGTCGTCGTGATGTTCTTCATGCGCCCCTTGCGGCTGCGTCGTTCCCGGTGATTCAGAGGGGCGGGGGCAGGCGCAAGCCGCGTACCCGACGGGGAACGGATGAGGGGGGATGGGTCAGGGGTGATGGGGGCCGGGCTGGTGCGTCCGGCGGCGTTCTACCGCGGGAGGCCCCACCCCCCGGCCCCCTCCCCCCGCGCCGCACCGGCGCCTGCGCATCGTGCGGGGCTGGTGCGCGCGGCGCGCGGAGAGGGCGAGACCTGAACTGCGCGGGGCTCG
>DASTLD010000493.1:0-18270 GCA_035715345.1 Longimicrobium sp. | reverse complement strand
GAACGCTCGAACCGGAGCTGGACGACGCGGAGCTGCATTCCGCCCAGTCCCTCTCCGAGGGGCTCCGCATGATTGCGTCCGGGAGCTGGGACCTGATCCTGCTGGACGCGGACTTCTCCGGCGCGGGCCTGGAGATCCTGGGCCGGCTGCACGAGGACGGCGGCATGGCGCCCGTGGTGCTGCTCACGGCGCGGCCCACCATGGACCTGGCCATGGAGGCCATCCGCCAGGGCGCCCACGACGTCCTCCCCAAGCCGCTCCCGCGCGGCCGCGTGCGCGAGATCCTGCTGGGCGTGGAGGAGATCAAGCGCCTGCGCCCCCTGCCGGAGCCCGCCGGCAAGCCCGGCGAAGACGCCATCGTGGGCGCCAGCACGCAGATGATGGGCGTGTTCAAGTCCATCGCCCGCGCCGCCACCAGCGACGCCACCGTGCTGGTGCTGGGCGAAAGCGGCACCGGCAAGGAGATGGTGGCCCGCGTGCTGCACTCCCGCTCCCGCCGCAGCCGCGGCCCGTTCGTGGCCATCAACTGCGCCGCCATCCCCGAGAACCTGCTGGAAAGCGAGCTGTTCGGCCACGAGAAGGGCGCGTTCACCGGCGCCATCGGCCGGCGCATCGGGCGGTTCGAGCGGGCGCACGGAGGAACGCTGTTCCTGGACGAGATCGGCGACATGTCCATGGCGCTGCAGAGCAAGATCCTGCGCGCCATCCAGGAGCGCGAGGTGGAGCGCGTGGGCGGCGGCAACCCGGTGCCCATCGACGTGCGCATCGTGGCGGCCACCAACCGCGACCTGGCCGCCGCCGTGCGCGAGGGCCGCTTCCGCGAGGACCTGTTCTACCGCCTGGCCGTGGTCACCGTGACCCTGCCCCCGCTGCGCGAGCGCGGCTCGGACCTGGACCTGCTGGCCACGCACTTCGTCGCGCAGTACGCGCGGGAGCACGGCCGGCCGGTGCGGGCGGTGGCGGAGGAGGTGTTCAACGTGCTGCACCGGCACCCCTGGCCCGGCAACGTCCGCCAGCTGCGCAACGCCGCCGAGCGCGCCGTGGTCATGTCGCAGGGCGAGATCCTGCTGCCGCAGCACCTGCCCGCGGACATCCTGCACGCGCCGGACGCGCCCGCCGCCAACGGCGCGCATCCCCCCGCGGAGCCGCCGCTGGTGACGCTGGAGGAGATGGAGAAGCGCATGATCCGCCGCGCCCTGCGCGAGACGGGGAACAACGTGACGGTGGCGGCCGAGCGGCTGGGCATCCACCGCAACACGCTGCGCCGCAAGATCACCGACTACGGCATCACCCACGACTGAAGGACTTGACGGAGTGGACGAGATGCCGCACCATTCCGTTCGCTCCGCACACTTCTGGTGCGGTTCCGCCGGGGGCGCGCCCCGCTCCGGACGATTGCCGCGCAGGGTGTAAGTGGTTACATTACAGCAGGATACAACCCTGCTACACTTCTGTGCCCTTCCGGTACAGGGCGTGCTCCTCTGGCGGCGTCCCTCCCTTCTTCACCTCACGGAGGCAGTTGATGACCCACACCTTCCGTAGGGCCGGCCAGGTCTTTGTCCTGGCGCTCGCGGCGCTGGCGGCCGGATGCACGGATGCCGGTGGTCCCACGGCGGCGGCGCCCGGTGCGTCCCTCGGCCGCGTGGCCACCCAGTCCACCGAGACGGAGCTCATGGCTCCCGCCTCGGAGCTCTACAAGCTGGCGCGCTTCCGCACGAAGCCGCAGGTGACCATCGCCTGGGCCAAGAAGTGGATCGGTCCGGAGGGGGGGCGGCTGGACTTCCTGGGCTTCGCCATCGAGGTGCCGGCGGGGGCCGTGGACAAGGTGACCATGTTCACCATCCGCCTGCCGGTGGACCCCAAGGGCTCGGAGCACGTCGTCGCCGAGTTCGGCCCGCACAACCAGCAGTTCCGGGTCCCGGTGGCCATCGAGCTGCCGTTCACCAACACCACGCTGGAGGGCTCGCCCACGCTTCCCACCATCGTGTGGTGGAACGACGCCTGGGTGGACATGGGCGCCACGCTGACGGCCGACGGCCGCCGCCTGCGCACCAGCACACCGCACTTCTCGACGTACGGCACCGCGGACACCGGCCGCGGGGGCTCGATTCAGGTGTCCGGGGGCTGACCAACTCCGCCGTCGCGTGTCGCTCTCCGAAGTTACCGTCGAGCAGCTGCTGCAGCTCCTGCCCGGGCTGGATGAACTCGAAGTTCTCCGCCTGCGGCTGATCGCGGCCGCCGTTCCCGATCCCGAGCGCCAGTGGGACAGCTCGCTGGCGTACTCCACCGTCGACAAGCGCATCCTGACGCTCGAGGACGTGGAGCGCTCGCTGCGGCAGTCGCAGGAGGAGCTGGAGCAGTACATCGCGCTTCTGCACGCCGGGCTCAGAGACGTTTCCCGCAGCTTCTTCAGCGGGAACGCCGAGGAGGCCGCGCTGCACCTGGTGGCGCTGGGCGAGCGGCACGAGGCCGCCGGCCGCGCCCGCGGAGCCCGGTCGTGCTACGACGCCGCCCTGCGCCTTTCCCTTCCCCTTGGCGACAAGCGCCCGCAGATCCTGGCGCTGCGCCGCCTGGGCCGCGTGTCGCTGGCCCTCGCGGACTTCGCGGAGGCCACCGCCTACTACGAGCGCAGCGCCCAGCTCGCGCGCGACGTGGAGGACGTCCACGCGCAGATCATCGCGCGCACCGGCGTGGGCAACGTGCTCATGTACCAGGGCCGCTGGCTGGACGCGGAAGCCGCGTACGTGGCCACGCTCGAGCTGGTGGAGGCCGCCGAAGGACGGATGGTGCTGGAGCGCGGGCAGCTCTTCAACAACCTGGCGAACCTGAACTACCGCCTGGGCCGCATGCCGGAGGCGGAGGGGTGGCTGACGCGGGCGCTGGAGATCTGGGACGCCGTGTCGTCGCCGGTGGACCACGCCATCTGCCTGGCCAATCTGGGCCACCTGCGGCTGCAGCAGGCGCGGCTGGACGAGGCGCGCACCGCGTACGAGGCCGCGCTGGCGCTGCCGGTGCCGCCCAGCTCCAAGGCGCTGACCGCGGCGGACCTGGCCGAGCTGTGCCTGCTGGAAGGCCACGTGAGCGAGGCGGAGAAGCTGGCCCGCGTCGCGGAGGAGCACGCCATCGCGGCCGGGTCGCCGTACACGCTGGGGTACATGTACCGTAACCGCGGCAACCTGGCGAAGGCCCACGGGGCGGAGGACGGCTTCACCTTCTACGAGAAGGCGCTCCAGATCGCGCGCGAGAAGGGGTACGCGTCGCTGGAGGCGGACACGCTGCTGGACTACGCGGAGCTGCGCCGCCGCACGGGCGGGGTGGAAGAGGCGCACGCCTACCTGGAACGCGCCCGCGACCTGTTCCGCGACCTGGGCGAGGTGGAAAGCCTGGCCCGCGCGGAGAAGGCGGTCAAGGAGCTGAGCGGCGAGCTGCCGGTCGCGGCCGCGGCCGACTGAGCGGGGGACACGGGCGGCGCGTCGTTCTGACGCGGAATGCGGGCTCTGCGAAACGCGGAAGCCCGCATTTTTGCGTCACTTAGCCCGCGGCCCGAACCTTGCCCCGGCCCGCGCGGTACACGCACGTGTTTCCCCGGCCCGCGCCGCCGCCGCGCATTCCGCGCGCAGCCCCGCCGGCCGCCACCGCCCGGAGGCCCCGTGCCCCGACCCGCCGTCCGCCGCCTGCCGCAGGCCGCCGCCCTTGCCGCGGCGGCCCTGGCGTGCGTGCCGGTGGCGGCGCAGGACGCGCCGCGCTGCCCGGGCGGGGTCATCTCCGAGATCTTCATCGACAACCAGAGCGTCTTCGAGGTGGGCAGCCCGGAGCTGGACCCGCGCTTCAACTGGGCGTACCGGGCGGCCAACTCCATGCACCTGCGCACCCGTCCGGAGGTCATCCGCCGCGAGCTGCTGTTCCACGAGGGCAGCTGCTACAGCGCGGCCCTGCTGGAGGACAGCGAGCGCATCCTGCGCAGCTCTCCCTTCATCGCCGATGCGGACGTGTTCGCGGTGGCGCAGCCGGACGGCAGCTACCACGTGGTGGTGGAGACGCGCGACGAGTGGTCCATGCGCCTGGAGCCGCAGGTGGAGAGCGGCCGCCAGTTCCAGCTGACCGGCGTGGAGCTGCGCGAGGACAACCTGCTGGGGCTCGGCCACCAGGTGTCCGCCTACGTCAAGGAGTACCAGGGCGAGCGCATCTACGGCGCCGCGTACGGCACGCGGCAGCTCTTCGGCACGCACCTGGACGCGGAGCTGAGCGTGGCGCGCACGCCGGTGGGCTACGGCGTGGTGCAGCGCCTGTCCTACCCCTTCCGCGGCGAGGCCGGGCGCTGGGCGTTCCGGCAGCAGGTGGAGCGGCTGGAGCGCAACTTCGAGTACTTCGTGCCCACCGAGGACGGCGGCATCGAGCGGCGGTTCTTTCCCGAGGACCGGCGCTCGTTCGACGTGGGCGGCGTGTTCCGCCTGGGCCGGCGCGGCAACCTGACGCTGTTCGGCGTGTCGCTGTCCGGCGAGTGGGTGGAGTACCCGCGCAGCACCCTGACCCCGCGCGGCGACGGCGGCTCCGCGGACGTGGCGGCGGAGGAGCAGGAGCTGGTGCCCAGCCCCGAGCTGACCGGGCTGGACACCATCAGCAGCGTGCGGCTGGTGTTCCTGGCCGGGCAGCGCAACGTCTGGTTCTCGCGCCGGCGCGCGCTGGACGCGGTGCGGGGCACGGAGGACGTGCGGCTGGGCGTGGAGGTGGAGCTGGGGCTGGGCCGCTCGCTGGCCGCGTTCAGCGACGACGACGACCTGTCGGTGGACGTGGGCTTCGCGGCCGCGGGAGACCTGCCGGGCGGCATCCTCGCGGGGTTCCGCGCGGAGGTGGAGGGCCGCCGCGACTTCGGCGCGCGAACGGGCAGCTTCGAGTGGCGCAACCTGTTCGGGCAGCTCGACGGCTGGGCGTACTGGCGGCCGTCGGAGGAGTCGCGGCACACCTTCGTGGCGGCGGTGTCGGGCGCCGGGGGCTGGCACACCACCGTGCCCTTCCAGCTCACGCTGGGCAGCCGCTCGGGGATGCGCGGCTTTCCCACGCACGCCTACCCGGGCGAGCGGCGGGTGGTGGCCTCGCTGGAGCACCGCCGCTACCTGGGGTGGCCGTACCCGCGGCTGTTCGACATGGGCACCGCCGCGTTCGTGGACGTGGGCAAGAGCTGGGCGGGCGGCGACGCGTTCGGGATGAACAGCCCGGTGGAGGTGGACGTGGGCGTGGGGCTGCGCACGGCGTTCCCGCCGGGGTCGCGGCGCACGTACCGGCTGGACGTGGCCATGCCGGTCACGGAAGACTTCTCCTTCTCCAACCTGGTGGTCAGCTTCGGCATCGGGCAGGCCGTGGGCCGCCGCACCGCCACCGAGGACCCCCAGATCCGCCGCAGCTCGCGCCGCCTCCTCTCCGCGTCGCTGTTCAGCTTCCCGAACTAGGGTCTGGCAGCCACGGCGCATTCGGCAGGTCGATGTTCACGCATGGCCGCAGCCTGGGGCACGACGCCCGCATCCGGCCGGCGGTTGAAACCGCGCCTGAGACAACACGAAGTCCGCCTGCGCGGACTGAACGGGGGAGACCTGCGCGCGGGCCGCAGCCTACGCATGTCCATGGTAGAGACGCCCCGTCGGGGCGTGACTACGGGGCTATCCCAAACGGGGCAGGCGGCAACGCGCACCAGCCTTCTCCCTCTCCCACGCAGTTGTGGGAGAGGGACAGCGTGGCACCGAGGACGCGACGACAGTCGCGCGCCTCGGTGCCACGCAGGGTGAGGGCCCCCGCCGACGCAAAAGCCCCTCCCCCGCAATCCGGGGAGGGGCTTTCGCGTGAGGCGGGGTCGCGGCCGCTCAGTCGCGGCTCTGGAGCTTGGCCAGCAGGCGCAGGATCTCGAGGTACAGCCAGACCAGCGTCACCACCAGCCCGAACGCCCCGTACCACTCCATGTACTTGGGCGCGCCGTGCTCCGCGCCCTGCTCGATGAAGTCGAAGTCCAGCACCAGGTTCAGCGCCGCGATGGCCACCACGAACACGCTGAAGGCGATGCCGTACGTGCCGCTCTCGTGGATGAACCCGATGCCGCCGCCGCCGAACATCCGCAGCACGATGTTGACCAGGTACAGCATGGCAATGCCGCCCGTGGCCGCGAAGATGCCCAGCTTGAAGTTCTCCGTCGCGCGGATCAGGCCCGTCTTGTAGGCCGCCAGCAGGCAGAACAGGGTGCCGAAGGTCAGCGCCACCGCCTGGATGACCACGCCCGGGAACTGCCGCTCCATCAGCGCGGACACGCCGCCCAGGAACAGGCCCTCCGTGAGCGCGTAGAGCGGCGCCGTCTTCGGCGCCCAGCTCGGCTTGAGCACGGTGGCGATGGCAAAGACCAGCCCGCCGATGAGACCCAGCCCCACCAGCGGCATCACCTCCGACGGGTCCCACGCCGAGATCGCGCGGCTCCACACGAAGCTCGCGGAGAGCAGGATCAGGAACAGCAGGATGCCGACGCGGTTGACCGTCCCCTCGATGGTCATCTGCCCCGCGCCGTAGCCCACGCGCGAGGGGTCGAAGGTCTTGGAGTTCAGCGCGGGATTGGACGTTCTCATGGCTCTCCTTCAGGGTGATGGAACCGGCCGGCGCGGGGTACGCCCGCGCGCCGCCCGGGAGTTTCGCTCGATCAGCGCCGCCAGGTGATCTCGATGGTGGCGTAGGTGTGGCCCGCCGGCTCCTCCTGGTACTCGCGCGAGCGCGACGCGACGCGGTACTCCACGCCCAGTTGCGCCGCCGCGAAGCCCGCCCCGGCCGTGAGCTGCCCCACCCACGGCCGCCGCGTGACGCGCGCGCCGTCGCCGCCAAAGGTGTTGCCGTCCAGGAACAGGTCGCGCGCCACGTACTCGCCGCCCGCGCCGCCCAGGAGGTAGAAGGCTACACCCGTCGCGCGCCTCCCGGTCCACGCGTCGGGCACGTCGTACCCCGCGCGGGCGCGGAGGGATGCGGCCGCCCCCGTGCGCAGCGTGCCCAGCGCGCCGGTCGCGGAGGCCTCCACGTCCGCGACGCGCAGCCCGCCCGCGCGCACCTCCGCCAGGCGCCGGTCCACGCCCGCGCGCGCCGCGAACGCCGGCTCGAACGCGAGCTGGTGACGCCACCCCACCGGCTCCCAGAAGCCGGCCATGCGGTGGTACTTCTCCATCAGCGGCCGTCCCAGCGAGGCGGGGCCGGTCACGCCCACCTCCAGTCCGGCCGTGCGGCGGGTGGCGCCACGGACCACGCGCGCCGTCGCGGCGGCGTACAGCCAGCCGGCAAAGTGGCGCTGTCCTGCCAGCGGCGTGTAGCTGTCCTGGCGCGGCGTGTACAGCCGGTGCCCGAACTCCACCGTCGTGGTGGCGCACCCCGGCGCGTCTTCCGCGCACGCGGCGGCGGCGCCGGCCAGGCGGCCCCACGCGGGCGCGCCGGGCAGCTCGGCGGCGACCCGGAACCCGTTCGTGTACTCCCAGTCCGGGCGCACGTCCATCGGCACCCAGAAGTCGTACGCGTCGTTGTCGCTGGTGACCTGCATCGCGCTCACCTGCCCCGCCGCCGGGACGGCAGCGAGCAGCCAGACGAGCACCAGGACGAGACGGCGGACGCGGACGGGATGCATCGGGGCGGGAACGGAACCGGCGGATTCGTGCGGGCTGGGGGGACAATCTAACCCCGAATGCCGCGGCGCAAAAGCGTTCCGCGCCGGGCGGGCGGCTGCTTGTGTCCGAAACTTGCCCATGCGGGCGGCCGATCCGGTGTCCATCAGCGTAGGGAGGAAGAAATGCCGTCCTGGAGCAAGAAGGACGAGGAGATGTACGAGGCCATCAAGGAGAGCTCGCTGGACCGCGGGCTGGACCGGGGCCGGGCGGAGGAGATCGCGGCGCGGACGGTCAACAAGCACCGCCGCCTGGAGGGCCGCACGCCCAACAAGTACACGATGGGCACCGGCAAGCCCGGCGAATCGCTGGAAGCGCGCAGCCGCGACGAGCTCTACAACATCGCCAAGCAACGCAAGGTCGAGGGCCGCAGCAAGATGACCAAGGCCGAGCTGGTCGAGGCCCTGCGCTGAACCGGACGACGCCGGAGCCCGCGACCACGCGGCTCCAGCGTTCCCTTTTCCCCGCCCGACGCCCCCGGTGTCATCCTGAGGGAGCGCCGCGCACGCGCCTCTCCCACGACAATCCTCCGGGCGCGACCGAAGGATCTTGTGTCCCTGCCGCGGGAGTCGCGATGCGCGGGGAAGCCTGCGGGCGCCTGCGCGGCCGGCACGGCCGTGCGCGTCGCGGGCTAGATCCTTCGGTCGGCGCTACAAGTCCGCCCATACGTCCGGGCCCGCGTGGCGCCTCCCTCAGGATGACACCGCGTCTGCCGAAGAGCTACGCGACGGCGAGCGGGCGCGTGCCGCCGGCCATCTCCATCAGCGCGCGGCGGACGTAGACGGGGACCATGGCGCGGCGCCAGTCGGGGTCCACGATGATGTTCTCCAGCGGGTGGCACTGCTTGTACGCCTGCTGCGCCACCGCCTCCACCACGTCCCCCAGCCGGTGCCCGGGCGCGATCTTCTCCAGCCCGCTCACCACCCGCGGCCGCGACCCCAGCGCGGACACCACCAGCCACAGGGCCCGCACCCGCTCGTCCTCCACGTCCGCGGCCACGGCGATGGACAGCAGCGGAAAGTCGATGGAGTTGCGCTGGCGCACCTTGGCGTACGCCATCCGCACGCCCGCGCCCGGCAGCGGCACGCGGACGCGCGCCACCAGCTCGTCGCGGCGGCGCACGGTGTTCCAGATCCCGTCGGCGATGAAGAAGTCCGCCACGGACACGGTGCGCGTGCCGTCTGCGGACACCAGGTCGACGACGGCGCCCAGCGTCATCAGCACCGGCGCCGTGTCCGACGACGCGGCGGCCACGCACTTCCTGCCCGTGCGCGTCACGTGGCACACCTCGCCGTCCTTCTTGAGGCAGAAGCCCAGCGCCTGCCGCCAGAAGTAGCTCTGGTTGTAGTACGTGCAGCGCGTGTCCAGGCACAGGTTGCCGCCCAGCGTGCCCTGGTTGCGGATCTGCGGCCCGGCCACCCGGCCCGCCGCGTCCGCCAGCGCGGGGAGCACACGGCGGACGAGCGCGTGCCGCGCCACCTGCGTCAGCGTGGCGCAGGCGCCCAGCACCACCTGCGCGGCCCCTTCGCCGTCCTCCCCCACCGGCGCGCCGGACGCGTCCGCCAGCCCGATGCCGTGCAGCTCCGCGATCCCCTTGAGCCCCACCAGGTGGCGGGGTGTGAAGAGGCGGTGCTTCATGTTGGGCATCAGGTCCGTGCCGCCGGCGATGGGCATGGCGTCCTCGTGCTCGCGCAGGAACGCCGGCGCCTCGTCCAGGCGCGCCGGGCGATGGTACGTGTACTCGTGCAGTCGCATCATGGGGCGGAAGATACGGCCCGCGGGGCGGGGATTCCAGAGCAGGGGGATCGGAGGGCCCGCCGCTTCTCCCCGCGTCGATCCGCCCGTCCCACCGCGCGCGCCGGACGGACGTTCGCCCTTGCGGGGGGGAATTGTATACGCCAGAATCGGCGGGCATGCTAAAAACCTCGCCGCACTCCGCGGCGGGGCCCTTCGTCCCCTTCCTCATGGGAGCACCCAGATGAAGCGTGCGATGTGCGCGCTCGTGCTGGCTGGCACCACCGCCGCGTGCGGCACGGGCCGGCCCGCGGCGGGCCCGGCGCCCGCGCGGGACACCGCGTCCGCCCAGGCGGCGGCGCCGGCCACGAACCGCGACCCGTTCCCCTCCACCTACCGGCCGTTCCCGTCGCAGCCCACGCTGATCCGCGGCGGCACGGTCATGACGGCCGCGGGGCAGGTCATCCCCAACGGCCAGGTGCTGATGGTGGACGGCAAGATCGCCGCGGTGGGGCAGACGGTGGAGGCGCCCGCGGGGGTGGTGGTGGTGGACGCCACCGGCAGGTTCGTGACGCCCGGCGTCATCGACACGCACAGCCACCTGGGCGTGTACGCCAGCCCCGGCGTGCAGGCGCACAGCGACGGCAACGAGTCCACCAGCCCCAACACCGCGGAGGTGTGGGCGGAGCACTCCCTGTGGCCGCACGACCCCGGCTTCACGCGCGCGCTGGAGGGCGGCGTTACCAGCATGCAGATCCTGCCCGGCTCCGCCAACCTGTTCGGCGGCCGCAGCGTGACGGTCAAGAACGTGCCCAGCCGCACGGTGCAGGGCATGAAGTTCCCCGGCGCACCGTACGGCCTCAAGATGGCCTGCGGCGAGAACCCCAAGCGCGTCTACGGCCAGCGTGGCGGCCCCAGCACCCGCATGGGCAACGTGGCGGGCTACCGCAGCGCCTGGATCCGCGCCGCGGAGTACCGCCGCCGCTGGGACGAGTGGGAGGGCGGCGCGCGCCGGGCCAGCAACATGCCCAGCCGCGACCTGGAGCTGGAGACGCTGGCGGAGGTGCTGCGCGGCAACATCCTGATCCACAACCACTGCTACCGCGGCGACGAGATGGCGCAGATGATCGACATCGCCCGCGAGTTCGGCTACCGGATCCGCAGCTTCCACCACGGCGTGGAGGCGTACAAGGTGCGCGACCTGATGGCGCGCGACTCCATCAGCGGCTCGCTGTGGGCGGACTGGTGGGGCTTCAAGATGGAGGCGCTGGACTTCACGCGCGCCAACATCGCCATGGTGCACCAGGCCGGGGCCATCGCCATCGTGCACTCCGACGACCCCACGGGCATCCAGAAGCTGAACCAGGAGGCGGCCAAGGCCATCGAGGCGGGCCGCGAGGCGGGCATCGTGGTCAGCGAGAACGACGCGCTGCGCTGGTTCACCTGGAACGCGGCGTGGGCGCTGGGCATCCACGACCGGGTGGGATCGCTGGAGCCGGGCAAGCAGGCGGACGTGGTGATCTGGAGCCACAACCCGTTCAGCGTCTACGCCCGCGCGGACCGCGTGTACATCGACGGCGCGCTCATGTACGACCGCTCGGACCCGCGCCGCCAGCCGAAGACGGACTTCGAAGTCGGCATCTTCCCCGGGGAGGCCTCCAATGACGAGTAAGCTGCTGGCCGCCGCCGCGGCCGCGGTGCTGGCGGCCGCCCCCGCCGCGGCGCAGACCATCGCCATCGTGGGCGGCACGGTGCACCCCGTGTCCGGGCCGCCCATCCAGAACGGCACGGTGCTGATCGAGAACGGCCGCATCGCCGCCGTCGGCGCCGGCGTGGCCGTGCCCGCGAACGCCATCCGCATCGACGCGCGCGGCAAGGTGGTCACGCCGGGGCTGATCGAGTCGTCCACCAACATGGCGCTGGTGGAGGTGGACGCGGTGGGGACCACGAACGACTACCGCTTCCAGAACGAGGACCAGGTGGCGGCCGCCTTCAACGTGGCGGACGGCATCAACCCGCGCTCCATGGTCATCCCCGTCACCCGCATCGCCGGGGTCACGACGGTGATCAGCCGCCCGGCCGGGGGGCTGATCTCCGGGCAGGGGCTGGCGTTCGACCTGTGGGGCGACCGCATCGACCAGATGTCCCTCCGCAGCCCCATCGCCATGTTCGGCTCCGTCAGCGAGAACGAGCAGGAGGCGGCGGGGGGCGGCACGCGCGGCGGCCTGTTCATGCGCCTGCGCGAGGTGCTGGAGGACGCGCGGACCTGGGCGCGCAACCCGGCCGCCTTCGAGCGCGGCGAGACGCGCGAGTTCTCGGTCAGCCGGCTGGACCTGGCGGCGCTGCAGCCGGTGCTGCGCGGGGAGATGCCGCTCGTCCTGGAGGCGCACCGCGCCAGCGACATCCAGACGGCGCTGCGCATCGCGGACGAGTACGGGCTGCGGCTGATCATCGCGGGCGGCACGGAGGGGTGGATGGTGGCGGGCGACCTGGCGCGGGCGCGGGTGCCGGTGCTGGTCAAGGTGCTGCGCAACCTGCCGGAGAGCTTCGAGTCGCTGGGCGCGCGCTACGAGAACGCGGCGCTGCTGCGGCGGGCGGGCGTGCAGGTGGCCATCACCACCGGTGAGACCTTCAAGGCGTACAACATCCGCCAGGAGGCGGGCAACGCGGTGGCCTACGGGCTCCCGTACGACGAGGCGCTGCGGGCGGTGACGCTGTACCCGGCGCAGATCTACGGCATCGCGGACCGGTACGGGTCGCTGGAGGCGGGAAAGGTGGCCAACGTGGTGGTGTGGGACGGCGATCCGCTGGAGCTGCTGACGCAGGTGAACACGGTCATCATCCGCGGCCGGGTGGTGCCCATGGTGAGCCGCGAGACCCTGCTGCGCGACCGCTACATGAACCTGGACGAGAACGTCCGCACCTACCCGCGGCAGCCGTAAGCACCGGCGCGCTGCACGAAGGATGAGATCGCCCCCGCTGAGCCATCGGCGGGGGCGATTTCCGTTCTGTGGCTATGGGGGATTCGTGGGCTATGAGGTGATTCGCTCTCGCCAGCGATTTCGTTCTCGCCAGCAGGGGAGGATGGAGTATGCGGGGTCGTCCAGCCGGCGGTTGAACCCGCGCCTCCAGCGAGCGCGAAGGGCCGCGCGGTGCACCGGCGCCGCCGAACGTCCGCCTCCGTGGACTGCAGGCGGGCATCGGTGCGGGTAGAAAAGGCGCCGGCGCAGGGCACCCGGCGAATGATGAATTCGCGGCTACGAAAACGTGATGTCGGCCTTCGCCGACGGGTTCGGTGCGATCATCAGCGTTCGTGCTCGCACGCCCACCGCCGCGCCGACGTTCCCCCCCTCTCCACGCGCCGCGCGCACGCATGCCCGCCGATGCGCATGGGTCAGTGCGGCGCGGGGGGAGGGGGCCGGGGGGTGGGGCACCCGCTGTAGAAGCCCGCCCCGCCCGCAGACCTGGCCCCCCTCCTCTCCCGCTCCGCGGGGGAGGAGGGGCGGGGGGGACGAGGGGGCTCCCCCGCGCCTGCCTCTTGCATCCGCCCCCGCGCGCGGTTAACCCGCATCGCACACGAACGACGTCGCCAGCGCACGCCCGTCCCCGCCCCGATGACCGGCCTTCGCCTGACCCTGTACCGCGCCGCGTGGGTGCTGCCCGTTGCCGCGGAGCCCATCCGCGACGGCGCGCTGCTCGTGGACGCGGACGGCCGCATCGCCGCGGTGGGGCCGTCGCTGGCCATCGAGCCGCCCATGGACGCGGACGTCGTGGAGCTGGGCGACGCCGCGCTCATGCCCGGGCTGGTCAACGTCCACGCGCACCCCGAGCTGGCCCTGTTCCGCGGCGCGCTGGAGGACCTGTGCTTCCGCGACTGGATCCTGCGCCTGGTGGGCGCCAAGCGCGCGGCGCTGACGGACGCGGACTACCAGGTGGCGGCGCGCTGGACCATGGTGGAGGCGCTGCGCTCCGGCATCACCACGCTCGCGGCCACGGAGTCGTCCGGCGCGTCCGCGGCGGCGCTGTGCGAGAGCGGCCTGCGCGGGGTGGTCTACCAGGAGGTGTTCGGCCCCGACCCCGTCCAGGCGGAGGGCGCCATGCTGGACCTGCGCGCCGGCGTCGAAGCGCTCCGCGAGATGGAGTGCGACCGCGTGCGCATCGGCATCTCCCCGCACGCGCCCTACACCGTGTCCGACGAGCTCTTCCGCCTGGCGGGCGACTACGCGGTGGCGGAGGGGCTGCCGGTGGCGGTGCACGCGTCGGAATCCATCGTGGAGCACCAGCTCGTCTCCGCGGGCGAGGGCGACTTCGCGCCCGGATTGCGGGCGCGCGGCATCGCCACGCCGCCGCGGGGCAGGTCCACGGTGGAGATGCTGGACCGGCTGGGCGTGCTGCGCGCGCGGCCGCTGCTGATCCACTGCGTGATGCTGGACACGGACGACATGCGCCGCGTGGCGGACACCGGCTCGTCCATCGCCCACTGCCCGGTGGCCAACGCGCGGCTGGGGCACGGGCTGGCGCCGTACCCGGAGATGGTGGCGGCGGGCGTGCGCGTGGGGCTGGGCACCGACTCCGTGGGCAGCAACAACCGCCTGGACCTGCTGGAAGAGGCGCGCATCGCCAGCATCCTGCACCGCGCGCGGCAGGCCCGCTGCGACCTCCTGCGCCCGGGCGACCTGCTACGCCTGTGCACGCTGGACGGCGCCAGGGCGCTGGGGATGGAGGACCGCATCGGCACGCTGGAGCCGGGCAAGGACGCGGACTTCTGCGCCGTCTCGCTGCGCGCTCCGCACGTGCTGCCCGTGCACGACCCCGCCGCCGCCGTCTTCCACGCCGCGCGCGGCTGCGACGTGGTGCTGACCGCCGTGCAGGGCCGCATCCTCTACCGCGACGGCGCGCTCTCCACGCTGGACCCCGCGCGCCTGCTGCCCGCGCTGGACGACGGCGCCGCGCGCCTGCGCCGGGCCCTCGCGTGACGCATCCCCCCGCGCCCGACGCGGAGGCGCGCTCGCGCGAGGTGCGCCGCGTGCTGCGGGCCATGCTGGCCGTCAGCATCGTCCTGGTCGTCGCCAAGACCGCGGCGGGGGTGATCTCCGGCTCACTGGCGGTGCTGGGCGGCGCCTTCGACAGCGGGCTGGACGTGATGACCACGGTGGTCGCGCTCACCATGGCGCGCGTGGCGGGGCAGGAGCCGGACGAGCTGCACCCCTACGGCCACGAGAAGTTCGAGGCGCTGGGCGCCCTCGCCATGGTGGCCTTCCTCTCCGTCAGCGTCTACGAGCTGGTGCGCAGCGCCATCGCCCGGCTCTCCGGCGGCGGCGCGGAGTCGGTGGACACCAGCCTGGGCGTGTGGGTGATGGGGTTCTCGCTGGTCATCGGCATCGCCGCGTCGGAGTACGAGCGGCGACGGGGGCAGGCGCTGCACAGCGAGCTGCTGCTGGCGGACGCCGCCCACCTGCGCGCGGACGTGATGGTGACGCTGGCCGTGCTGGTGGGCCTCCTCGCCACCCGCTCCGGCTGGCGCTCGGGCGACGCGTGGACGGCCCTCGTCGTCGCCGCGCTGGTGGTGCGCACCGGCATCCAGATCCTGCGCGAGACGGTGCCCGTCCTGGTGGACCAGCGCGCGGTGGAGGCGGCCGAGATCCGTCGCGTGGCGGAGGGAATGCAGGGGGTGGACGCGGCGTACGACGTCCGCTCGCGCGGGCGGCCCGGCGCGCTGTTCGCGGAGCTGACCATCGCCGTGCCCAGCAGCATCAGCGTGGAAGAGGCGCACGAGATCGCGGACGAGGTGGAGCGCGTGCTGCGCACCCGCCTCAAGGCGCGGGGCGTGGTGGTGCACGTGGAGCCGCGCTCCGCCGCGCCCGCGGACGCGCTGGGGGGCGGCGCGGCATGACGCGCCTGCCGCGGGCCGCCGGCGGGGAGCTGATGGACCTGCCGGACCAGGACGCGCGCGAGCTGGAGCGCGGCCTGGCGGACCTGCGTCGCGTGAACGTCTTCCTGCTGGGGACGCGCGTGGTGCTGCGCCACCTGCGCCGGCTGGTGGCCTTCCACCCGCGCGCGGAGTACCGCGTGCTGGACGTGGGCACCGGCTCGGCGGACATCCCGCTGGCCGTGGACGCGTGGGCGCGGCGCGCGGGCATCCGCGTGGAGATCGTGGCCACGGACCTGCACGAGACCACGCTGGAGTTCGCGAGGCGGCGCACCGCGGGGTGCGAGGCCATCCGCGTGGAGCGGGCGGACGCGCTGGACCTGCCGTACGCGGACGGCGCCTTCGACATCGCCATGTGCAACACCGCGCTGCACCACTTCGACGCCCGGGACGACGCCCTGCGGGTGCTGCGGGAGATGGACCGCGTCTGCTCGGCGGGCGCCATCGTGAGCGACCTGGCCCGCTCGCGCCCGGCGCTGCTGGGCGCCAACCTGCTGGCCGCGACGCTCTGGCGCGCGCACCCCGTCACCCGCCACGACGGGCCGCTCTCCGTGCGCCGCGCCTTCACCGCCGCGGAGCTGCGCGGCCTGGCCGCCGACGCGGGGCTGGCGAACGCGCGCGTCCACTCGCACCCGGTGTTCCGCATCGCGCTGGTGTGGGAAAAGGAGGGTGGGCGATGAGCGGGCGGTGGGACGTGGTGGTGGCCGGCGGTGGCCCCGCCGGCTCCGCGGCGGCCGCGCGCCTGGCGCGGCGGGGATACGCCGTGCTGGTGCTGGACCGCGCCGACTTCCCGCGCCGCAAGCCGTGCGGCGAGTGCGTGAACCCCGCCGCCGTGGCCGCGCTGGCCTCGCTGGGCGTGCTGGAGCGGGTGATGGCGGCGGGGCCGGCGCGGCTGGACGGCTGGCGCATCTCGCCGGGCGCGGGGCCGGGCTTCTGCGGCACCTTCCCCGCCGGCCTGCACGGCCTGGGCATCCCCCGCCACACGCTGGACGCCATCCTCCTGGACCACGCGCGCGACGCGGGCGCGGAGGTGCGCACCGGCGCGCGCGTGGCGGACCTTCTGCGCGAGGGCGGCCGCGTCACCGGCGTGCGGGTGATGGGGGACGATGGGGACGAGGAGATCCACGCGCGCCTCGTGGTCGGCGCGGACGGCCTGCGCTCGGTGGTGATGCGGCGCCTGGGCCTGCTGCGCCGCCCGCCGCGCCTGCGCAAGCTGGCGCTCCAGGCGCACGTGGCCGGCCTGGGCGACCTGGCGCACCGCGGCGAGCTGCGCACGCGGGGCCGCGGCTGCCTGGGCATCGCGGACGTGGGCGGAGGCATCGCCAACGTCACCGTCGTCGTCGCGGGCGATGGCGCCGCCGCCGTCGCGGGAGATCCCACCTCGTTCTTCGACGCGGCCCTGGAGCGGTACGGGATCGGCGATGCGAACCGCGTGGACGACGTGCTGGCGACGGGCCCCTTCGACTATCCGGTGCGGCGCGCGGTGGCGGACGGCGCGCTGCTGGTGGGCGATGCGGCCGGCTACTACGACCCGTTCACCGGCCAGGGCATCTTCCGCGCGCTGCGGGGGGCCGAGCTGGCGGCGGACGCCATCCACGCCGCCCTGCACGCCGGCGACGTCTCCGCCGCCGCGCTGGCCCCGTACGACCGCGCCCACCGCCGCGCCTTCGGCCCCGGCGAGCGCCTGCAGCACGTGGTGGAGGCGTTCGTCTCGCGCCCGCGACTGCTGGCGATGGCCGCCGCCCGCCTGGCGCGCCGCCCCGCCGTCGCGGACGCCGTCATCCACGCCACGGGCGACGTGTGTCCGGTGCGGTCCCTGCTGCGCCCTGGCTTGCTGGCGCGGCTGGTGGCCGGATGAGCGGCGTCCTGTACGACATCAGCCGCCCCGTCGTCTCCGGCATGCCCGTGTGGCCGGGGGATGCGCCCTGCCGCGTGGGCTGGACGGGCCGCCTGGCCGTGGACGGCGCGAACGTGGCCGAGCTGGGCCTGAGCGCGCACACCGGCACCCACGCCGACGGTCCCCACCACCTGTTCGACGAGGGCGCGCGCATCGGCGCGGTGCCGCTGGACGCGTTCCTGGGCCCCGCGCGCGTGGTGGAAGCCCGCGCCCGCCAGGTGCTGGACGCCGCGTGGGCGGCGGACGTGCTCGCGGTCGGCGCGCCCGAGCGCCTGCTGGTGCGCACCGGCGCCTGGGTGGACGCGAACGACTTCCCCACGCGCTATGCCGCGCTGGACGCCGATGCCGCGCGGACGCTGGTGGACGCGGGCGTGCGCCTGTTCGGCACCGACGCCCCGTGCGTGGAGGCGTTCGACGCCGCGGAGCTGCCCGTGCACCGCATCCTGCTGGCGGGCGGCATGGCGGTGCTGGAGAACCTGCTGCTGGACACCGTGCCCGAGGGCGACTACGAGCTGATCGCCCTCCCGCTGCGGCTGGAGGAGGCGGATTCGTCGCCGGTGCGGGCGGTGCTGCGGGGGATGTAGGTCTGCGCGGGGCCCCACCCCCCGGCCCCCTCCCCCCGCGCCCGCTGAACTCCGGTGCTTTGCCAGGGCTGGCGCACGCGGCGCGCGGAGAGGGGGAGACCTGAATGCGCGATGCCACGCTTCGTGCGCGGGCCCAGCAACCCTCCCCCAGACTTGGGGGAGGGTGGACGAGTAATGCGAGTCCGGGTGGGGGCGCCCGCGGTGCGCCGGTGCTCGCCGCCCACACCGATCTCCGCGACGAGGGGGTGTAGTCCACCGCAGTTCCATGGCGACATGGGCGGCGGTCTGCGCGGGGCCCCACCCCCCGGCCCCCTCCCCCCGCGCCCGCTGGACTCCGGTGCTCCGCCGGGGCTGGCGCACGCGGCGCGTGGAGAGGGGGAGACCTGAACGGTGGGGCGGCTGGCTCGCCGCGCAGGCCCAGCAACCCTCCCCCAGACTTGGGGGAGGGTGGAC
>DASTLD010000492.1:0-4118 GCA_035715345.1 Longimicrobium sp. | reverse complement strand
GCCGAGGGGGACGTACTCCACGCCGATCACGTACAGCTCGGTGGTCACCGGGCGCAGCTCGTCCAGGTGGGCGTGCACGCGCTCCAGCATGGGCCGGTCGGGGCGCGGGTTGGGCGCCTGGCGCAGCTCCTTGCGCGGCAGCACCATCACGCTCACCACGCCGGGCACGTTGCTGCGGCGCTGGTGGGGCTTGAAGCGGGGCAGCACCTCCACGCGGCCGGCGCGCACGCCCGGCGCCTCCGCGGCCAGGTGGCGGTAGTCCTCGGGCGTCACCGCGCGGTTGCGGTCGCGCAGCAGCGCGGGGATGCGGCGCTCCGCCTCGAACAGCGTCTCCGCGTCGTCGCCGCCCTCCATGGCCAGCGGCTGCAGGACGTTGATCGTGGCGGGATCGCCGTCCTGCTTCGTCCCCGTCAGCCGGGTCAGCGACCCCGGGGGCAGGTTGCCCGCCGCGCCGCCGCCGCTGCGCATCATCCCCACGCGCACCCGCATGCCCTGCCGGGGGATCAGCCCGCGCAGCCCGTCGCCGAAGCGCAGCAGGCCGGCCTCCGGGTCCAGCGTGTAGACGGCGTCGCCGCGCCCCGCCGTGGCCAGGTCCTCGACGCGGGTCCAGGGCAGGAAGCCGCGCTCCGGGTCCTCCACCTCCAGCACGAAGCTCTCGGCCTCCACGGACGCCGCGGGGAGCTGCACCGCCTGGTCCGCGGTGCCGTCGCTCTCGCCCACGATGCGGCCGAAGACGGTTTGGCGCTGGTCCACCTCCACCGCGTTGACGCCCACCCAGCTCAGCTCCAGGTGCTCCGCCTCGCGCGCCGGGCGCAGCCGCAGCCAGCAGACCAGGCGCGCGGCCAGCGCGGGCGCGTCCAGGCGCGGGGGGCGGCCGCGGCTGCCGGCGTGCACGTCCGCCACCACGTCGTTGGCGGGCGCGCCGATGTCGTCGGCGCCGGGCAGGCCCAGGCGCACCACGCCGCGGCGCGTCATCTCGAAGGTCTCGTCCTGCAGCACGTCGAGCTGCACGGTCTCGGGGATGCCGTTGACCACCCGCGGCGTGGTCAGCTCCCAGGTGACCGGCACCCCGCCCTGCCGCCCGATGCGGTCGGTGACGCCCGGCACCTCCACCGCGGGCGCCACGCCCACGTTCAGGATCTGGTGGCCGCCCAGGACCTTGCGCACCTGCTCCGGCGTCCACTTCTCCGGCGCCAGCAGGGCGATCCACACGGAGGCGTCCACCGCCCGCTCCACCGCGTCGAAGCCCGCCGGGTCCGGCTGGCCCTCGGGGAACAGCGGCGTGGTGACGTATCCCTGCGCCTCCTCCGCGTCGCCCAGGCCGTACAGCCCGTGCAGCGCCTCCAGCACCGGCGCCATCTCGCGCGACTCGTCCTCGCTGAGCGCGCGCTTGTAGAAGGCGTGCGCCTCCACCGGCAGCACGGTCACCTCGCCGCGCGTCTCGAACGGGGCCGCGCCCTTGAGCGTGGCCAGCGCGCGCAGCTGCACCGCGCCGGTGGGCTTGGGCTCGCTCAGCGACACCAGCCCGCGCGCGGCCTGCGCCGGGCGCATGGGCGCGCCCAGCAGGCGCAGGAAGGCCAGGCGCTGGCGCTCGGGCACCAGGTTGGCGCGGTAGAGCACCGTGTCCGCCAGCCAGGCGAACATCTCGATCAGCGTGCGGCCGGGGTCGCCGGGGCGCGGGTTGGTCCACTCCGGGGTGTGCGCCGGCACGCGGGCCAGCAGCTCGGCCACCAGGTCTTCGTAGCCGCGGTCGTCCAGGGCGGGGGGGCGGATGGGCATTCGCTCAACCCTCCGCCGCCAGCTCCAGCACCACCCCCAGCTTCCGCGCCGCGCCCGTGCGGCGCAGCCGGTAGCCGATCTCCACCCGCACCTCGCCCGGGCGGTCGTCCACCTCCCACACCTCCACCCGGTCCAGCAGGATGCGCGGCTCCCAGCGGCCCAGCGCGCCGTGCACCGCGTCGCGGATGCGGCGGCGCGTGGTCAGCGTGTTGGGCTCGTGCGCGTAGTCGTCCAGCCCCGCGCCGTAGTCCGGCCGCATGAGCTGCTCGCCGGGGCGGGTGGTCAGGATGACCCTGATCTGCTGCCGCACGCTCTCGTCCAGGTCCGGGTAGCGCAGCTCGCCCGCGTCGTCGGGCACGGGGAGCAGCGGCCAGCCGCGGGGCTCGGCGGCGGGGGATGCGAGTGCCGTCATGTGCGTTCCGACGTGGTGATCTTCGGGAGGGGGATGCAGATCTTGATGAACGGCAGCCACCAGAAGATGATGTTGAGCAGCGACAGGAAGATGCTCAGCACGATGAACGCGCAGAGCGTGATGAGCGGGATGCTGAACCCGCAGATCCAGTCGATGGTCAGCTTCAGGTCGCCCCGCTCCACGTCCATCGGCTTCTTGACCTTCATGCCGCCCAGCAGGTTCTGCACGCTGGCGGGCACCTGGAAGGCCACGTTGGGCTTGAGCTTGGCCAGCTCGCTCAGCTTGGCCTCGGGCAGCTGCACCTTGACCGGCGGGCCGCCGCCCTCGTACCAGGGCACGATGCGGAAGGGCTCGCTGGCCCCGCTCCACACCAGCTCCGGGGGGCAGGCGTCGCAGCGGCGCAGGCGCACGAAGGCGCGCACCTGGTACAGCGCGTCCTTGCGGTCGTAGCGGCCCATGCCGCTGGTCAGGTTGTCCACCGTGCGGTCCAGCAGCGGCTGGATCAGCCCGCGGAGCTGCTGGTGGTACGGGCCCTCGCGCGGCATCTGCCAGGCGTAGGTGCGCCCCAGCCCCTTCTTCTCCTCCTGCTCGAACAGCGCGGCCGCCTCCGCCAGCACGTCGCCCAGGCGGCGGTCCGGCGTGGCGCCGGTCGGGTCCCAGGCCACCACCTGGTTGAGGTGCGCGATCAGCGCCTGCCCCTCGCGGGTGCCGTCGAAGGCGCCCAGGCCGCGCAGCAGGCCCACGTCGGCCATGCGCCCCAGCAGGTAGTCGCGCTCCACGTCCACCAGCGGCATCGCCTCCGGCAGCAGCAGCTCCGGCAGGGTCCAGCGCGTGGTGTCCAGCGCCAGCGGGCGGTCGCCGCCGCCGCGCTTCTGGTCCGGCACGCCGCGCAGCACCACCGTGCCCTCGCGCGGCGCGGGCAGCAGGCACTCCGGCACCAGGCGGAACACCTCGTCGCCGTCCACCTTGGGCGCCTCGGGCAGCTTCTCCACCCGGTCGCTGCTGGCCAGCGGCACCAGGCCGTAGAGCAGCGTGGCGCCCGCCGCCTTGCACGCGTCCGGCGGCGCCACGAAGAGCGACGACGCCACCTCCTCGTAGCGCGTGGCCGGGGGACGCCGCCGCGCCAGCTCCGCCGTGACCGCGCGGTGGCCGGCGCGCAGCTCCGCGGGGCGGCGCTCCGGGTCCGGGTCCGCGTCGCGCTGGGCGGGCGTGGTCAGGCGCACCCAGCCCACGAAGCGGTCGCCGTCCTTCATCCACGCCTCCACCGGCACCTGGTCCGGCTGGCTGCGCGCCTGGGCGATGACCGAGTCGTAGCGCTGCTTCTCCTTGCCCCGCCCCTCGGGCCGCACGATGCGGCGGACGACCAGGCCGGCGCTCTCCACCCGCTTGGGATCCACCCGGGGATTGCCGAACTGGCTGCACAGCGCCTCCACCACGGCCAGGTGGAAGACGCGGTGCACGGGCTGGTGCAGGCGCAGCGCGCTGGTGCCCGCCTCGCGGTCCGCGGCCACCGTCTTCAGCGCCTCCGCGCGCCCCGGCTCCGTGCGCAGCTCCGCCAGCAGGGCCGGGATGAACTCCTGGTCCGTGCGCTTGAGGATGCGGGGGGCCGCCCCGCCGCCCAGGAAGCGCGCGCCGCGCAGGAAGTGGTCGTGGTGGGCTACCATATGTTGCCCGCCCCCGGCGTGTACGAGGTGGAGATCACGGAGTTGGTCTGCAGCACGTCGCACTTGACCATGCCGCTGAAGGTGGACATGGCCGCGTCCACGGTCACCATGCCCGCCGTCACCTTGAGCTTGGTGCCCTCCACCTTCACGTCGCCCCCGGTGGTGATGGTGATGGCGCCGTCCAGCGTGATGGTGCACCCCGCCGCCTGCAGCTGCAGCTTGCCGCTCCCGGAGTCCTTGAGCGTGGCCTTGACCCCGCCGGG
>DASTLD010000491.1:0-12730 GCA_035715345.1 Longimicrobium sp. | reverse complement strand
GTCGTGGGCCTGGCCCCGCGCGACATTCCGCTGGCGCCGCTGGCGGTGGGGGTGGACGGCTCCGCGGTGGAGGTCTCCGTGACCCCCGCCGCGCGCCCGGAGGCCGTCTCCTGGGCAGCGGCCGACGCCGGCGTGGTCCCCGCGTCGGGCGCCGTGCAGCTCCGCCTGACCAGCCGCACCCCCGGCACGGTGACGCTGCGCGACATCATCGTCACCGCCGCCGGCACCCCATAGCCGCAGAAAAACTCTCGCACTCTCGCACTTTCGCACTCAACGCACTCCGCCATGCCGACGACCGACGCGCACACCCGCTTCGTGGACGGCCTTCGCGTCACGGCCGACCACCTCCAGCACCTGCAGGACTCGCTGCGGGAGAGCGTCCGCGACCTGCGCGTGGTGGTGGGCTCCGGCCGCGTTGCCTGGGGCCTGCGCGCCGCGGTGGACGACGACCGCGTGCGCCTGGAGCCCGGCGTGGCGTTCGCGCCGGGCGGCATCCGCCTGGCCCTGGACAGCGCCATCACCCTGGAGGTGCCGGAGGACGAGGGCGGCTACCGCCTGGTGCTGGCCGCCGCCAACGGCGACGTGGAGGCGCTGCGGGTGGGCGCCACGCAGACGCTGGTGACGCTGCAGACCGTGGCGGAGCTGCGGCCGGAGGCGGACGCGGCGGGCGGGCCGGACGAGCTGGTCATCGCCACCGTCACGCGCGGCGAGGCGGTGGAGGTGGAGCAGGACGACGCCATCTTCGCCGTCTCCGGCCGGCACGGGCACACCGGCACGCACTACCAGGACGACGCGGGGCGATGGCACTACGACGGCCCCAAGCTGAACCCCGACGACCTGCCCGAGGGCCCTCCCGGCCCGCCGGGCGAGCAGGGCGAGCCCGGGCCGCAGGGCGAGCCCGGCCCCGTGGGCGAGACCGGCCCCGCCGGCCCGGCCGGCGCCAAAGGCGACAAGGGCGATGCGGGTCCGGCGGGCGCGGCGGGTCCTGCGGGACCGGCGGGTCCGGCCGGCGCGACGGGCCCGGCTGGGCCGGCCGGGCCCGCGGGACCCACCGGCGCGACGGGTCCCGCCGGGCCGCAGGGCCCGCCCGGGCCGCCGGGCGAGGGCGGGGCCGGCTACGATGCGCCGGGGGTGGTGGAGGTGTCGTGGCCGCACGGCGCCTACCTGGACCCCAAGGAAGCCGCGTCTCTCCTGCGGGAGCTGCGCTTCCAGCTCGACGCGTCCATCCACCCGGAGCTGATGGAGCGGCCCGCGGACGTGGTGCAGGTGTGGATCGAGCCGCCGGCGGAGTACGGACCCATGCTGAGCCTGCCGGGCATGGTCCGCATCGGGGAGAGCGACCTGGGCTGGATGTCGCGCCACGAGGAGGGCACGCTCTACGAATGGCTCGCGAACGGCGCGCGCGTGCTGATCCGCCTGCACTGTGGCTTCCTGTACGATCGCGAGCAGCGGCTGTACTCCGGTTCGACGGCCTGGCTGGCCGGAATCAAGGCGCCGCGGCCGCCCGGCGGCGTGTTCGAGAGCTGGTTCTACGCCGGCGAGCCGCAGCGCTACTTCCGCTGAGGCCATCGTCGATTCCCTGATCCCTATTCCCTGATCCCTATTCCCTCGCATGTACACGCTCCTCCGCTCCGTCCCGCTCCGCCAGGTGCTGCTCCAGGCGGCCCCGTCCGGCGCCGCCGCGCTGGTGGTGGCCGAGCAGCTCTACAAGTGGCACTCGTTCACGCTGGAGTGCGCCGGGTTCCTGGCCACCTGGGCCGCCTTCGACCTGGCGATCGCCGGCGTGCGGGCCCTGGTGGCGCGCGCGCGGCCGGCGCCAACGCGCTAGGCCGCGTGCGCCAGGCGGCGGCGCGGCCGGTTGGCGTGAACGCCCCGGTCCGCTAGGTTCGCACACGTACGGAGCGGGGCGACCCCGCCTCTCCGGCACGCGCGCGGGGACGGCCCCACACCAGGCTCGGAGGCGAGTCATGGCGTGGGGCATTCTGCTTCCCGCCCGCCTGCTCGAGACCCGGGTGGGCGATGCGTACCTGCATCGCGTCACCCCTGATCGTTCCGCACCACGACCTGCTCACCGGGGATGTTCGAGAGATGGAGAAGCGCCCGCATGGAATCAAGCCGGAGTCGTGGCTCGTCTCGGCGGGCCGCGCGTCGGAGCCCGGCGCCCCGCTGAACGTACCGCTGATCCCCGCGTCGAACTTCATCATCGGGGCGGGGCCGTCGTACTCGCGCGACGACGGCAACCCGACGTGGCAGGCGCTCGAAGACCTCGTCGGCGGGCTGGAGTCCGGCCGCGCCGTGGCGTTCGCCTCCGGCATGGCCGCCATGTCCGCGGTGTTCGACCAGCTCGCGGCGGGTGCGGTCGTGGCGCTCCCGGACGGCTGCTACCAGGGAGTCGCCGGGCTGGCGGCGGCGGGCGCGGAGAGAGGGCGCTGGTCCGTGCAGCGCGTGGCGGTGGAGGATACCGAGGGGTGGATCCGCGCCTGCGGCGTCGCGGACCTGGTCTGGCTGGAATCACCCTCCAACCCGCTGCTGGCCGTTTCGGACCTGGAGGCCGTCTGCGCCGCGCCGCGCAAGCCCGGGGCGATCGTGGCGGTGGACAACACCTTTGCCACGCCGTTGAACCAGCAGCCGCTCGACCTGGGCGCCACGGTGTCCCTGCAATCGGCCACCAAGTTCATCGGCGGCCACTCCGACCTGCTGGCCGGGGTCGCCACCACGCGGGACGATGCGCTGTGGCACGCCCTCTGGCACTCCCGCGAGCTGAACGGCGCGACGCCGGGGACGCTGGAGGCGTATCTGGCCGTCCGCGGCGCGAGAACGCTCGCGCTGCGCCTGGAACGCGCCCAGCAGACGGCCCGGATGCTCGCGGAGCGGCTCGAGGGGCACCCGGGGGTCACGTGCGTCCGGTACCCGGGCCTGCCCTCGCACCCCACGCACGCGACGGCGAAGCGGGTGCTCAGGGGCTTCGGCGCCATCATCTCCTTCGACCTGCGTGGAGGGGCGGAGCTCGCGGACGCCGTGTGCCGAAGCGTCCGGCTGATCCGCCATACCACCAGTGTCGGAGGCGTGGAATCGACGATGGAACGGAGGGCGGCGGTCCCGGGCCAGGAGCATCTCCCCCCTTCGCTCCTGCGGCTCAGCGTGGGGATCGAGGACACCGAAGACCTCTGGCACGATCTCGACTCCGCGATACGCGCTGCCGCACCCTGACGCCGTCTACGGCGACGTCGCCTCGCCGGCTCGCCGCTGACGCGCACGAACGGCCGGGGCAGCCGCACGGCTGCTCCCGCCCGTCGTGGGAATCCGCGTCCGCCAATCCACAACTCGTGGCGGTAAAAACTCAGTTCACTACGGAGGGAGAAGGCGCTATTTTCATCAGAGACAGCATCGGTTGAGACACGAATGAAGCCCATGATGAAGCGAATCAAGGACCTCGCTGTCACGTTAGGGATTGTGGTCGGAATTATCGGTCCGATCCAATTCTTTTGGAGATTCACTCAAGATCTCCGCTCCGACAACTCCCTGATCTATTTTTGCACCGCTGTTACACTGCTCCTGTTGTGGTGGACGGCGGTGCGTGAAGCGGTGGCGGTCACTCACAGCGACGTATTATCGCACACTGGGAAAGCCTTCTCTCGTTACAAGCACAAAGGTTGGAAGCGATTCCTGTTGTTAACGACTTTAATCTGCATTCCCAGTGCGCTGCTCGGTTCCTTCTTCCTTCTCCAACAACGCCCTGCTGAACTAATCATCCTCGTAGCTGATCTCGACGGCCCAGACAATTCGTTCGGCGTGACCCAAAGCATAATTGAAGGGCTTCGTGCTCTCGAAGCTGATGATTCGCGAATAAAAGTGGTGAGCGCAGATACAGTCATCACCGCACAGGACGGCAGCACGGTAGCCCGGCGACTCGGGCACGACCGGGGTGCCGCTCTCGTGGTATGGGGCTGGTACAGGCACACCGATGCTCGCGCTACAATCACAATTCACTACGAAACCTTTCACGATCCATGCTGGCTCAAGCTCTCGAGGAGCTCCGCAACCCGCGTTGGGCCGGCGAAACAACTTTCTTGCTTCACACTTCAAAGCGACGTGTCCGCTGAGGTTAATGCAGTCGCAGCCGTCTCAGCGGGAATTCTTTACTATTCAGAAAAAGACTACGGTCGCGCCGCAGCCTACCTGGACGTTGCGATACGTGACGCACACGCCGCGCCGATGATCAGCGACCCGAAGACGCGCGGCCGCCTCTTAGAGTACAAAGCATTCAGCGAGTATAATCTTGGTAATTTTCCCGAAGCAGTTCATGCATACGATGCATCGCTCGCCTTGAACCGGGAGAACGCCTACGCCTTTGATGGTCGTGGAAATGCACTACTTCGAGTAGAGAGGGTGAGCGGAGCGCTGGCGAGCTTCGACACCGCCCTCATGCTGGAGCCAAGCCGGACAGTGACCCTGCTGAATCGCGGCATAGCATTGCGCAAAATGCAACTATTCGCTCGTGCAGACGCGGACTTCAGGAACGTTATTGCGCGGCAGCCCCAAAACGGTTGGGGATATTACCACCTAGCTGAGTCTTTGCGACTGCAAGGCCGGTACTCACAGGCAGTCGATGAATATGATCGTGCGCTTGCGGTGGATGACACGATCTCAAAGCTCTGTGCCGCTTGCGCACTGAGCGGGCGGGGTAACGCTCGCCTCAGCATGTTTACAGTTGGAGCTTCAACTGACTTAACGGTCCTCGATCGTGCCATTGCTGACTTCACGGCGGCCATGCGCCTGACGGATTCCGGCGGTGTGAACCGCTACAATCGTGCGCTGGCGCTCTACCATCGCGGCGAAACAGATCGCGCCTACCGAGAATACTCGAAGATCATAGCTGATCACCCGTCTTATTCCTCTCCATACCGGGGCCGTGCACGGATACTCTTGGACTGGAGACGGCCTAGTTCGGCCCTTTATGATCTTGAAGCAGCTGTAGCTGCTAGCCCGCAGGACGCTCGAATCCACCTGCTTTTAGGCGAGGCTCACCTTGAGTCGGGCCGTATTGATGAAGCAAAAATCGCCTATGCGTCAGCACTTCAGTACGCGCCGGATGCTGCGACGCGTAGCGCAGCAGCAGAAGGTGTGTCGCGGGCAACGCATTTTCGCTTACCGCGGAGGTTGCAGACGTCCCGGGAGTAACCGCATGGTACGCTCGCACAGGCTCAGCGACTTGGCCTGCTTCGCGGGGCGGGGCCGCCGCACGGCTGGCCCCGGCCGTGGTCGTGCTGTATGTTGCCGCCGCGAAAACCGCCGCGTCGCAACCAGGCACTAGGCACTACGCCACAGCCACTTCCGTTTTCCGAGGAGACGATGGGCAAGCTGTTCCTGCACATGGGCACGTTCGCGCTGGTCACCCTCGCGATCTACTTCGCGTGCATGGCCATGGTCCGCATCGAGGACCGCCGCCAGGCGCGCCGCCGCCAGCCGTAGCCCCTCCGCGCGCGGCCTCACCATGACCCCGCCCGCCGCCGCGCG
Source organism: Longimicrobium sp. (assembly GCA_035715345.1). Lineage (GTDB taxonomy): Bacteria > Gemmatimonadota > Gemmatimonadetes > Longimicrobiales > Longimicrobiaceae > Longimicrobium. The sequence goes on along the minus strand of DASTLD010000491.1, from coordinate 7,213 downwards.
CAGCCACGTCTCCGCCAAGGCGGAGCGCTTCACGGAGTCCGTCATCCGCGAGATGACGCGGCAGGCCATGGCGCACGGCGCCGTGAACCTGGCGCAGGGCTTTCCCGACTTCGCCGCGCCGGAGGCCATCAAGCGCGCGGCCATGGACGCCATCGCCGCGGACGTCAACCAGTACGCCATCACCTGGGGCTCGCGCGACTTCCGCCAGGCGCTCGCGAAGAAGACGGCGTGGTCCCTGGGGCTGGAGATCGACCCCGAGCGCGAGGTCACCGTGACCTGCGGCTCCACGGAGGGGATGATCGCCACGCTGATGGCCACGGTGGACCCGGGCGAGGAGGTGGTGATCTTCGAGCCCTTCTACGAGAACTACGCCCCCGACGCCATCCTGAGCGGCGCAAAACCGGTCTACGTGCCGCTGCGCCCGCCGGAGTGGAGCTTCGACCCCGACGAGCTGCGCGCCGCCTTCGGCCCGCGCACCAAGGCCATCGTCCTCTGCAACCCCAACAACCCCGTCGGCAAGGTCTTCACGCGCGCGGAGATGGAATTCATCGCGGGGCTGTGCCGCGAGCACGACGCGCTCTGCTTTACCGACGAGATCTACGAGCACATCCTCTACGACCGCCCGGACGGCACCCCGGCGGAGCACGTGTCGATGGCGCAGCTCGACGGGATGCGCGAGCGCACGGTCATCGTCAACTCGATGTCCAAGACCTACTCGGTGACGGGGTGGCGGGTGGGGTACTGCATCGCGCCGCCGCACATCACCGGCGCCATCCGCAAGGTGCACGACTTCCTGACCGTGGGCGCCGCGGCGCCGCTGCAGGCGGCGGGGGCGTTCGCGCTGTCGCTGCCGCCGGAGTACTACGCCACCCTGCGCGCGGAGTACCGGGCCCGGCGCGACCTCTTCCTTCCCGCGCTGGAGCGGGCGGGGTTCGGCGTCACGCGGCCGGAGGGGGCGTACTACGTGATGACGGACATCTCCCCGTTCGGCTTTGCGGACGACGTGGCGTTCGCGATGCACCTGGTGCGCGAGGTGGGGGTGGCGTGCGTGCCCGGCTCCAGCTTCTACGCCAACTCCGCCGACGGCGCCCGCCAGGTGCGCTTCTGCTTCTGCAAGAAGGACGAGACCCTGCTGGCCGCCGCCGAGCGCCTCTCCACGCTGCGCTGAGCGCGATTCCATCCCCTATCGGGGTGCTTCGGAGCGCTCCTTTCATCGGCGTTGCCAAAGCGGAAACGCCGCGTTAAACCTTGTTGCGGACGGCGGTTGTGCGATTCGCTCGGTGACGTGAAACGGCATCTTCGCCGCCACGCGCCCGGGCACTGCAACAGGGATGGTTCCGTGAGGGAAGCCGAGTTCATCGCGCGGGTGGCGGAGAAGGCCGGGATCGACGAGCCCACGGCCGCGCGCGTGGTGCGCGCCATCTTCGCCGGCTCGTCGGGAGCCATCGCCGAGGCGCTGCACTCGGGCGAACGCCTGTCGATCACCGGCTTCGGCACCTTCAGCCGCGTGTCCGTGCTGGACCTGCCCGCGGTCGTTGCGCTCGACGCCGCGCCGGGCCTCCTCCGCCGCATCCGGGCAGGTTCGCGTCCGCGGCGGTCGCATGCCTTGCGCAAGGAAGTTCGCGCACCCTCGCCGATCGCGCAGCGCGAGCGCCCGGTCGAGGACCTCTCTGAGGCGGAGATCCGGGCCGTACTCGTAGCCGCGCTCGATCGGGCGCTCGGGTTGGACAAGGGACCCACGGATGAGCAGAGCACGAGACCCCGTGCTTCTCGCCGGCGGAAGGTGGCTCTGCGGGTACGGAACGGTAGTGATGGAACAATCTCGGACCTGGAGCGTCGCGCCTCCATCGGGGAAATCCTCCGCGGGGGGCGTGGGCTGGAGATCGAGGACGTCTTTCCGGTCAGCGAGCCGGCGTGACGAAGTACGTCATCGACACCCAGCTCCTGATTCGCGCGTTCCGCAATCCCACCGAGGCGGCGAAGCTCGAGTCGTTTCTCTCCAACTCGATCGTATACCTGAGCTCCGTCGTTGCGTCCGAGCTACGAGCTGGAGCGCAACCGCATCAGCTTGGGCAGCTCCGTCAGAAGATCATCCGCCCTTCCAGGGCAGCGAAGCGAGTAGTCACGCCCACCCATCGCGCGTGGGTGGAGTCCGGCCGGGTCATCCAGGGGCTGCGCGATGAGGGACGCCAGATCACTCCCAGCCTCGCGAACGACGTACTCATCGGGATCTCGGCGGCGGAGAGCGGAGTTCGGGTCCTGCACGACAACGCACGTGACTTTGAAGCCATCGCCCGCCACTACCCTCGACTGAACCACATGACGCTGCCACTGTGAGTGCCTTTGCAGCGACCGGAGAGTAGACCATGCAGGTGATCGGGCTGCTGGGGGGGATGAGCTGGGAGTCGACGGCGGTGTACTGCGCGCTGCTCAACCGCATGGTGCGCGAGCGGCTGGGCGCGCACCACTCGGCGCGGCTGCTGATGTACGCGGTGGACTTCCAGGACCTGCACGACGCCCAGGCCGTCGGCGACTGGGAGGCGGCCGCGCGGCTGGTGGAGGAGGGCGCCCGCCGCGTGGAGGCCGGCGGGGCGGACTTCGCGCTGCTGTGCACCAACACCATGCACAAGGCGTTCGACCGCATGCAGGCGGCGGTCTCGATCCCCTTCCTGCACCTGGCGGACGCGACGGGCCGCGCCATCCAGGCGGCGGGCTTCCGCCGGGTGGGGCTGCTGGGCACGCGCTTCACGATGGAAGAGGCCTTCTACCGTGACCGCCTGCGCGACGGCTTCGGCATCGAGACGCTGGTGCCCGACGCCGCCGCGCGCGAGACGGTGCACCGCGTGATCGTGGACGAGCTGGTGCGCGGCGACCTGCGCGACGAATCGCGCCGCGCCTACGTGCGCATCATCGGCGAGCTGGCGGAGCGCGGGGCGGAGGCGGTCATCCTGGGCTGCACGGAGATCCCGCTGCTCGTGAGCCAGGCCGACGTCTCCGTCCCCGTCTTCGACACCACCCGCATCCACTGCGAGGCCGCCGTCGAGCGCGCCCTCGCGGGCTCGCCCGCACCGGTACCCTCCTGAGGGGCGCCCGGCCTCTCGACCCCATCCCCGCCCTCGCGTTGTCATCCTGAGGGAGCGCCGCGCGGGTCTTTCTGGGGCACCACCCCTCTGGCGCGACCGAAGGATCTTGCCCGCCCCTGCACGGCCTCGCCCATGTGCACGATAAGCAGCCTGCGGCTTTTCGCGTGAGGCGGATGCCCGTGCGCATGCGGGCAAGATCCTTCGGTCGGCGCCACCGTTCCGCGCGCGTGCGAGCTCCGCGCGGCGCCTTCCTCAGGATGACAAATCGCGTGGGGCCTCTCTCACTCGGGATGACAGATCGCGTGGTTCTTCCGTTCGCTCGACCGCCCGCGAGATGCAGTGGTGCGCCGCGTCAGCCGAGGCGAAACGGGCCCAGGTATTCCCGTCGGAACTGCTCATGCCGGACCGCCTGCTCCGGAGTGCCGATGCCGTGGGTGGTCCCGGCGGCCATCCAGACGATGTCGTCCGCCGTGTCCAGGAGCTGGCGGACCTCGTGGCCGGTGATCACGATTGCGCACCCCTGCCGGGCCATGCCCCGGAACGCCTCCGCGACCACCTCGGCATCGCCGGGGTCGATGCCGGCGAACGGCTCGTCCGCGAGCAGGCAGCGCGGCGCGCGGATCCACGCCGCGGCGATCTCGGCTCGCCGTCTCTCCCCTCCCGAGAGCTCGACGGGGGTCTGGTCCAGCAGACCGCCGATGCCGAGCCGCTCCAGGATCTCGCCGGTCCGGCAGCCGCCGAAGCGCCACTCCACGGCGCGGATCTGTTCCCGCACCGTGAGGCGCCTCGAAAGGAGGTCTCGATCGGGGAGATAGAAGAGGCCCCGTGATGCGAGGTCGGGGAGCCGGGGGCGCAGGTAGGCACGGCCGGCGAACAGGACCACGCCGTGATCAGCTCGCAGCTCTCCCGCCCCGATCTTGAGAAGGGTGCTCTTCCCGCATCCGTTGCGCCCGAACAGGACCGTGATCTTCCCCTCCCTGGCCCAGACGGAGGCGGCTTTCAGGATGGTCCGCGATCCGAACGACTTGCCGATGGAATCGGCCGCGAAGAGGGGTGGCGCGGCCATCAGAGCGCCGCGAGGAGGGCCTGGACACCCGCGTCCAGCACCATGGCCGTGAGCAGCGAGGCGGTCCAGAACCAGCCCGGCCACGCACCCAGGTTGGCGGGCAGGAGCAGCTCGTGGGCGCGCCATCGGTCCCACCACACCAGGAAGGCCGCGAGCGCCACCAGCACGGCCCTCATCGCCCAGCCGGGATGCAGCGCCAGGGCAATTCCCTCCTCAGGCGGGAGGAGGTCGAACGCCGCCGCGGCCACGAGGACCCCGGCATACGCCGTCCGGACGAGCAGCCAGATCCCCACGCTGCGGCGGGCCACCTTCCGGAGGTAGGGCGGGTACGGGAGGCGAAGCGACTCCGCCAGGGAATGCCGGGACAAGGGGATGTTCGTCTATCGACTTCCCCTGCCCGTTCCGGGAGAGGGCGTGGGTCGGCGCGTGGTCGGTCTGAACCGCCTGTTTCCAGGAGGCGGTAGAATAGCGGTCGCCGCGCGGTGGAGCTACGTCGATCGCAGCGGAACGCGGTGTTCTTCGACGGAGAGCCGCGAAGGACTGTCGCGCACCCCGCACTTCGCAGCACGAGCGATGTCATCCCGAGGGAGCGCCGCGCAGGACTCGCGTCGGCGCCCCCCTCCGGCGCGACCGAAGGATCCTGCCCGCCCCGCGCACGGCATCGCCCCGACGCGCCGGTCCCGCCTTGCAGTCCGCGCAGGCGGACTTCACGTTTTCGTTGCCGCGAATTCATTCGCCAGGCGGCCCGTGCGCCGGTGCATGCCCGTGCGCACGACAGCCAGCCTACGGCGTTCGCGCGCGACGCAGGCCCGTGCGCATGCGGGCAAGATCCTTCGGTCGGCGCCACGGCACCCTGGCAGAGCAGAGGTTGGCGAGGCGCCTCCCTCAGGATGACAACTCGTTTCTCCATCGCATTTTAGTGAAATTCTCCTCGATCCTCACCGTCCTGCTCCTGTGCGTAGCCGGCCCGCTGGCCGCGCAGCGCCACGCGGTCACGGACCAGTCGCTGGCGCGGTCCATCCTGTTCGCCGCGCCGTCGCTGCCCATGTCCACGCACCAGGCGCCGCGCGACACGGCCGGGCCCGCCATCCACCGCCGCGTGGAGATCGCCCACAGCCTGCTGATGGCGGACGGGCTGGCGGCGCCCGTGCTGGTGGCCGGCTTTCGCGTGGAGGACGCCGACCGCGACACGCTCGGCACCAGCGCCGCCGTGGCGGGCGCGCGCATCGCCGCCCGCGAGGCGGCGGACGGGTGGGCGGTGTCCGCGCTGGAGTTCTCCGTCGGCGGGCGGTCGGTGGTGGACCACGGGCGCCCGCTGATGCCGGTGCTGGGCATGGACCTGGTGGTGGGATGGGGCAGCCTGGAGGAGGAGCCCAAGGGCCACCTCGGCTTGCGCTTTCCCGCGGAGTGGGTGCGCCGCGCGGGCCCGGGTTGGATGGCGCTCACGCTGATGCCCACCATGGCGTGGGGCCACGTCCACTTCCGCGGCTGCACCGACCGCGGCTCCGGCGACAACTGCGGCGACCTGGGCGTGCAGCTCGAGTTCGGCCGCACACGCTTCCTGCTGGCGGGCGGTGCCACCGTGGGACTGGAGCCGTCCCGCGTCACGCTGTCGCTGGCGGCGCAGGAGCTGTTCGCGGCGGGGCAGGACCCGCGCGTGTCGCTGGGCCTGTCGTGGACCCCGTGAGCTGATGCGCGAACCGGCCGCACCGCACCCGCTGTGGATCGGCACAGCCGGGTGGACGATCCCATCGCCCGACGCGGCGGACTTCCCGGGCCGGGGCAGCCACCTGGAGCGCTACGCCGCGCGCTTTCCATGCGCGGAGATCAACTCGTCGTTCCATCGCCCGCACCGCCCCGCCACGTACGCCCGCTGGGCCGCCAGCGTGCCGGACGCGTTCCGCTTCTCCGTCAAGCTGCCGAAGACGATCACCCACACCGCGCGGCTCCGCGACACGGAGGCGCTGGTGGACGGGTTCCTGGAGCAGGCCGGGCACCTGGGCGACAGGCTGGGCTGCCTGCTGGTGCAGCTCCCGCCCAGCCTGGCGCTGGACGCGGACGCCGCGGCGGCGTTCTTCGCGCACCTGCGCGGGCGGACGGGCGCGGACGTGGCCTGCGAGCCGCGGCACGAGAGCTGGTTCACGGACGAGGCGCAGGCGCTGCTGGCGGAGCACGGCGTGGCGCGCGTGGCCGCGGACCCGGCGCGGGTGCCCGCCGCTGCGGAGGCTGGCGGATCGGGGAAACTGGCGTATTTTCGCCTGCACGGCTCGCCGCGCACCTACTACTCCGCGTACGAGCCCGCGTACCTGGACCGCCTGGCGGCCACGCTCCGCGCGGAGGCCGCGCATCGCCCGGCCTGGTGCATCTTCGACAACACCGCCGCCGGCGCCGCCACCCGCGACGCGCTGGAGCTGGTGCGCCGGCTGGCGTGACCCTCCCCGCCGCCCGGGCATCCTGAAACCGGCGCGGGCGATGGCCGTATCCGCGTGAGCCCGCGCGCGCACCGCGCGGCACCATCCCTGCTTCCACGCACCCCGGCCGCGAGGAGACGATGGAGTGGAAGAAGAGCCTGCTGGCCGCCGCCGTGCTGCTGGGCGTGCTGCTGCTGTGGAGCGTGCTGGAGGGGCCGGTGGACCGCCTGCGGCGGTGGACCTCGCCGCGGATGAACGGGCGGGTGGTCGCGGCGCTCTGGGGGGTGATGCCGCTGGCCTGGGTGTGGATGGAGTACCTCGATCCCAACGGGACGGTGGGCGGGAACGTAGGGCTCGCGGTGCTCTGCGTGGCCCTGCTGCTGCCCCTGGCGGCCACCCACCTGTGGCAGCCGCCCGGCCCCTACCCGCCGCGCGAGCGCCGCGGTGTCCGCGTCGTCACCGGGCTGGCCGCGGCGGCCATCCTTGCCCTCCTGCCGGTCATCCCCGAAGCGTGGCGGATGACCCCGTCGCTGGCCGTCGCGGCGCTGAGCGCCGTGGCGGTCCTGGGCCGGGTGCCGGCGTACTGGCCGGCGTGGCTGCCCGCCGCCTGGCGCGAGCCCGACGAACCCGCCGCGCCGCCCCCCCCCCCCCCC
>DASTLD010000490.1:0-4696 GCA_035715345.1 Longimicrobium sp. | reverse complement strand
CGCGGAACCCCCCCGCCAGCTCGGCGTCCCAGCGCTGCGTGCCCTGGCCCAGCGTGGGGACGCCCGCGCCGGCCCGGCTCAGCCCGCCGTTCAGCACGAACCAGCCGGGCCCGTCGCCGAAGTAGCGCAGCGCCCCGCGGGTGTACTGGTCCGCCATCACCCGCAGCTCGCCGTTCCACCCCCGCGGCGTGCTGAGCGCGACGCTGCCGTGCGGCTGCACGGTGGACACGGAGTCCTGCACCCAGCTGGCGCCGCCGCCCGCCGTGAGCCCGCGCGTGAAGCCGAAGCGCGCCTCGCCGTAGGCCACCGCGTCGCACTCGCCGCGGCGGCAGACGCCCCCGCCCGCGGAGTACTCGAAGCGCCCCGGCGGCAGCTGCGTGAAGGGCACCTGGAAGCGCTGCTCGGTGACCACCTCCTCGCCCGCCGGGCCGTACATGCGGATCTCCACCAGCGTGGTGCCGTACTGCACCGGCACCTCCACCGGGCTCTGGCGCCCCAGCTCCGAGAAGCCGATCAGCCGGCCGCCCTCGTAGACCTCGTACTCCCACCCCGGCGGCACCGGCGGCGTCACCAGCAGGCTGCCGAACTCCTGCTCCGGCCGCACCTCGGCGTTGCTGATGCCGATGCCGCGGAACGAGCGCGCCTGCCCCGCGGTGGACACCGCGTCGCCCAGCTGGAGCTGGCGCACGTAGGGGCTGGTGGGAAAGATGCGGCGGTAGGAGAGCACCACGTCCTGCGCGCCGGGCCCGGTGGCGCCGGGGTCCAGCGCGCGCGCGTAACCCAGCGTGGCGCTGCCGCCGTACACCGCCGCGCCCGCGCTCAGCCGCAGCGACGAGCCCTCCAGCGCGGGAAAGCGGGAGGACGAGAAGCTCCAGTCCACCACGCCCGCGCCGCTGCGCGGGCGGAAGGCGACGCGCTCGCCCGCGGACGCGCGCGCCTGCCGCAGCAGCACCGCGCGCCGCGCCTCCAGGTTGGCGCGCAGCTCGCTGGGGAACGGCGGCGAGCGCGTCACCAGCACGGTCAGCGACCCCATGTCCACGTCCACGCGGCCGTCCAGCATCGCGGCCATGCGCGGCGCGGCCAGGTACACCTGCCCCAGCGCGCGCAGCAGCTCCGCCTCCGGCACGGCCGCCCGCTGGCCGCGCACGGTGGTGGCCCGCGCCGCCACGTCCAGCACGTTGGGGCGCGACTCGCCCAGCGCGGCGACGGTGATGCGGCTGGAATCCGCCGAGACCTCGAAGGGCAGGCCGGTGGCCTGCAGCACCGGCAGCACCGGCACCAGCACGGCGCCGTCCGGGTTCAGCAGCATGACCGTGACCGCGGGCGGGTTGCGCGCCACGCGCAGCTCGAACAGGCCCTGGTCGAACCCCGGCGGCACCTCCTGCGCGCGCGCGCGGCCGCCCGGCAGCGCCGCGAGCGCCGCCGCCAGAAGCACGAAAGCCGCGCGGCTGGGCCGGCGCGGCGGGTGCGGGGGACGGGGACGGCTCAGGGCGTTCAATTGTTGGTGACGTAGAACCTCAGGGTCACCGTGCCGGTGTAGTTGCCCGCGAGCTGGTTGGCCGGGACGGTGATCTTGCCCCCCAGGTACACCATCACGTCGCGGTTGGCCGGGCCGCCCTGCGTCATGGCGTAGCTGTGCGACGCCGGGTACTGCGCCTGCGACGGGTTGCCCGTGCCCAGGTTCACGCACCCGCTGACGGTGACCTCGCACAGCGCCAGGTACAGGTTCCCGTTCCAGTTCATGGGCAGCGTGACCCCCGCCTGGAGGTTGTGCGCCAGCGACGCCGGCAGGAGGAAGGCGACGTGGGTGAACTTGGTGGGCGTCTTGGTGCGGATCTGGAAGATGCCCGCGTCGGGGTTGACCGCGGTGCCCGCCGCGTTGGTGGCCAGCACCTCCGTGGTGGTGCCGGGCACCAGCAGGCCGAACTGCAGGTGGTTGATGGCCCCCGCCTCCAGCGGCGCCAGCAGCAGCGCCTCCGCCTGCAGCTGCTGCGTCTGCGCCGCCGCGAGAGCGGGGGCGCAGAGCAGGGCCGGCAGGGCCGCGAGCAGGCGGAGGAGGCGCACGGTCACCGGAGCCGGTTCAGGCGCCCACGCGCACGGAGCCCTCGACCGGGCGGGCCGGCAGGGGCCCGTCCGGCGGCAGGTCCGGCCGCACGTTGTCGATGCTGAAGCGCACGCTGGAGCCGGGCGGCACCGCGCGGCCGCCCTCCACCTCCAGCGGGACGGCCACGCGCAGCTCGCGGTACACGGCCATGTAGTGCTCCGTCTCCGCCAGCACGTCGCCGTTGGGGGCCACCAGCTGGGCGCGCACGCGGCCCAGGAAGGCGGCGTTGCCCTCGCGCGCCAGGTCCAGCAGCAGGCGGGCGCCGTTGGCCGCCGGGGCGGCCGCCTGCGCGCGGACCGCCACGCCCGTGCTCACCGCGCCCTTGCGGTAGATGACCGGGTTGATGATCTGCGTCTGCATGGTCAGCGCGATGGACACGCGCTCCGCGCCCTGCTGCTCCACCGGCGGCTGCGGGCCGCTGGAGGTCACCACCACGCGCGCCCAGTACTCGCCGTCGCCCAGGCTGGCGGGCGGCTCGGCCAGGATGCGCACCACCTGGCGCGCGCCCGGCTCCAGCGTCAGCCGGCGCGGGAACGCGCGCAGCCAGGGCACCGCCGACGGCTCGCCCTCGGGCGCGCTGTCCACCAGCGCCACGGAGACCTCGCCCGCGGCGTCGCTCTTGGGATACCCGAAGGCGAAGCTGATGACGACGTTCTCCGGCGTGGTGCCGGTGTTGTACAGCGTGATGGTGCCGTTGCGCACGCGGTGGTCGATGTAGACCGCCGCCGGCGTCACCGTGACCGCCGCGGCCTCGCGCGCGCCGAACAGCAGCAGCGCGAAGGCGAAGAAGGCGGTGCGGGCGTGCCTCGTAAAGCTCACTGCGGTTCCTCGGGTTGCTGCGTTTGGTTCACGCGTTGGGCCGCACGACCAGCACCGTCACCGTGGCCGTGTACGGCCCGGGCAGCTGGTCCGCCGGCACCCGCGCGGTGCCGCCCAGGTAGATGCGCACGTCCGGCCGGCCCGGCGCCAGGATCACGCGCTTGACCTCGTGCGGGTTGAACGGCGTCGGCGTGTTGGACGGCCCCTGCGACCACGCGGCGTCGGTCGTACCGAAGAACAGCGGCACCCGCGCGCCGGTGGAGCTGACCATCTCCGTGGGCAGGATCAGCCGCACGTCCACCGCGCCCTGGCCGCCGACCACCACCTCGGCCCGCCGCAGGACGTCGTTCACCGTGATGACCTCGGGCATGCCGGGCAGCAGCGTGCCGAACTCGAGCTGCTTGACCACCGATGCCCCGGCCCCGCCGGGCTGCGCGGGCGCGGAGCCCGGCGCGCTGAGCGAGGCCGCGACCAGGAACAGCGCGCCGCCGAACGCGGTGGCCCGGCGGCGCGCTGTGCTCCCGATCATTTCCGTGCTGCGTGGAAAGATGCGACCGCGGAGCGCCGGCTCAGGACGAGCTGGCGCTCAGCACCACCGTGATGGTGCCCGTGTAGGTGCCGGCCGGCTTGGTGTCGGTCTCCGTCGCGGCGATGGTGGCGCCCACGCCCACCGAGCGGAACTGCATGCCGGTGATGGTGGTGCTCAGCCACTCGTAGCCCGCGGCGCAGGTGCCGGAGAAGGCCACCGCGCTCGTCCCCGACTGGTCGTTGGCGACCGAGCAGGAGTACGTCGGGGTGATGGTGTACGGCGTGGCGTTGATGGTCGCGGTCAGGGCGGTGCCCGACACGGTGACCTTGGTGCCGGTGTTGAAGCGGATGTCGACCTTGGCGCCGGTGCCGCTGGCCGCGTTGCTCTGGAACGCGGTCACGGTCTTGGCCACGCCCGGCGTCACGCCGTCCGTGCCGAAGCTCAGGTTGACCGCGCTGCCGCCGTCGAACTGGCGGATCTGCGCGACGGTCGCGCTCACGGTGATGGCGGGAGCGGCGTTCTGCCAGGTCTGCGCGTTCGCAGCGGCGGGCAGGGCAAGCCCCGCGATCGCGAAGGCAAGGAGGGGAAGCTTCTTCATCTGTCTGGTTCCTGTACGGGAAATGGTGGGAGCGGATGCGGGCCCGCGGAGACCGGGGTCCCGCTGCCGCCGCCGGGTAGGGGCAACAGGCATGCCGACCCCCCAAATGGCGTAAGTGCCCGATTTCCGGGCACTTGTACGATTTCCGGACGTTCCCGGGGGGTGTTTCGTTCCCGATGCGGAACGAGATGTGTTCCCGAACGGGAACGAGAGGGCCCGAAATCGCCCTCCTCCGGGCTCCGCGGGGCCGTTCCGCCGCCGCGGGCGGCCGCCGGGGAAGGGAAGGACACCGCCCGCGCTCTCGCATCCTGCGCGGCCGGTTGCAGAGTGCGGCGGAATGCAAAGCGGGGAGGGAGCCGCCCGGCCCCCTCCCCGCCCGTCATCCCACCTCCGTACTTCGTACCCCGTACTTCGTACTTGTACTCGCGGTCAGGACGAGCTGCTGGTCAGCGAGATGGTGAGCGTGCCCTCGTACATGCCGGAGGGCTTGCCGTCGCTCTCGGTGCCGCTGATGGTGGCGCCCACCAGCACCCAGCGCGTCTGCAGGCCGGTGACGGAGGCGTTGAGCCACTCGTAGCCGGCGGCGCAGCTGGTGGGGAAGTTCAGCTTGCCGGTGCCGGTGTCGCTGGTGGCCACCGCGCACGCG
>DASTLD010000489.1:0-10287 GCA_035715345.1 Longimicrobium sp. | reverse complement strand
AGCGAGGAACGAGCGGGGAGGGGGCCTTCGCCCACGGGGGGCACCCAACCCCCCGCGGCGAAAGCACGCCTGCAAGCCTCTCCGGCAAGCCGCCACCTGCCGTAGGCGCCACCCTTCGCCCTCTCCCACGCAGTTTGTGGGAGAGGGACAGCGTGCCCCCGCGGCGCGACGACAGTCGCGCGCCGCGGGGGCACGCAGGGTGAGGGCCCGCCCCCTACGCCGTCAGCCAGTCGAGCCGCGCGTCGCTGACCGAGTAGTCGCCCGCGCGGTCGAAGGCGGCGAACATGGGGCCGCTGTTGATCTCCAGGAAGGTCAGCCCGCCCGTGGCCGGGTTGGTCTTGAAGTCCGCCGCGCCGTACTCCATCCCCAGCCGCTCCATCAGCCGCCCCAGCCCCTGCACCAGCGCGGGATCGACGTCCTCCAGGCGCATCGGCAGCACCTCCGCGTCCTGGCTGACTCGGTAGTCCAGCGACGGCGAGCGCATCTCGAAGGGGATGTACCGCCCCCCGATGCCGTAGACGCGCACCTCGGGCGCCACCAGCCGCTCCTGCACGATGGCCGGCGCGGCGGCGCGGCCGTCGCGGCGCTCGCTGCCGCGCAGCAGGTCCGGCAGCGCCTGGCAGTAGCCGCCGCCCGCCACCGGCTTGGCCACCCTCTCCACCGCGTCCGGCGCGTCGTCCAGCATCGCCAGGTCGTTGGTGACGAGCGTGCGGGGGATGGGCAGGCCGCACTCCGCGGCCAGGCGCAGCATGAACGGCTTGTTGGTCTGCCCCGCGTAGCCGCGGTTGGCCACGCGCACGTCCGCGTGCGACAGCATCCACCCCTGGATGGCCGTGAACCACGCCTGCGCGCGGAACGAGACGGCCTTGCGGCGGTCCGCCATCCCCGCGAACACGTCGTAGCGGATGAAGGCGGCGCCGGGGCGGATCTCCTCGCCGTCCAGCAGCAGCCGGTCCGCCTGGACGTCCCACACCAGCGACGGGTTGTGCTCGCGCCCCACCAGCAGCACGCGCGCCGGCAGCCCGCGCTCCTGCGCGCGCCAGGCAATGGAGGCGATGTTGGGGTCGTCCTGCCCGCCCGCGATCAGCACCTCGCGCGGCGCGGCGGGGGACGGCGTGGAGGACGGCGCGGGGGCGGCGCCGGCGGTCTGCGTGGGGGGCATCGGTCCGAGCTGGGTCATGGCAGTGGGGGGAAAACGAAGCGGGCGGAGCCGGGCACCTGCCCCGGCTCCGCCCGGTCAGCTCCGCGGCAGGCTCAGAACGCGCCGAAGGCGCTGCCGGCCACGTCGATCGGGTAGGGCTCCTCCTCGCCGAGCGCGTCCGTGCTGGCCTCTTCCTCGCCGAGCGCGTGCGTGGTGTCTTCCTCGCCGATCATGTCGGAGGTCACGTCCTCCTCGCCGATGGCGTCGGTGGTGGCCGTCTCCTCACCGGTGTAGATGGTGGTCGGATCCTCTTCGCCGATGGCGTCGGTGGTCGGCTTGGGCATGTTGGCTCCTCGTTGGAATCCAGGGGGGGAAGCGGAGGGCAGGGTGTCGCGCCCTCACGTCCACCAAGCTAACAGTGGGCGGGAAGATGTTCAATCCCTGGCTGAAAAAGAGTGCAGATTGAACGGGCGCCGGTACCCCCTGCAACGAAAGAGGGCACCCGCGCGGGTGCCCTCTTCCCCGTTCCCGCATCCCGGAGGATCAGGCCGGCTCGGCGTTGCAGCCGACCTCCGTGCAGCCGCGCGCGGAGGGGCAGGCGTCCACGGCGGAGGGGTTCTCGCAGCCGGGCTGGCGCGTGCACCCGCGCGACGACGGGCAGGCCAGCGCGGCCGACGGGCAGTTGGTGCCCTCCGTGGGCCGGCACTCGGCGATCTCGCTGCAGCCGCGCGCGGAGGCGCACGCGTCCACCGCGGAGCACTCGGTGTCCTGCTGGCCGGTGGGCTGTCCCTGGCGCCCGTACACGGTGCCGTACGGCAGCAGGCTGTCCTCGTCCGTCGTGAACGACTGCACCGCGAGCGTCTCCAGCTCGAGCCTGAGCTTCTTCATCGTGGCCTCCATTGAAGGTGGTGATGACCGCCCTTCCGCGCCCGCACCGCCGCGGGCGGCGAGAGGGCAGAAGCCAATATCGAGTCCGATCACGGCCGTGTCACGCACGCCATCCGTTCACGCGCCGCGCCCCGCGTCAATGTTCGCGTCGGCTTCCGCGCGAGCGGCTGGATCAGCGCAGCTCGGGCGGCAGGAGCATATCCGGGTCGAACCCGGCGAGGTCGATCTCGCCGAAGTCGCGGGGCCCGCGCCGCGTCTGCTTCATGGTGTTGTCGGGGTCCCCGGAATGGACCTCCACCTCGCTCACCTCCGCCAGGCGCCACGTACGGACGGCCGGGGCGTACTCGAACGTGTAGTCCGCCCGCCACCGCCACCCGCGCCCGCCGAAGTGGTAGACCTTGATCATCCCCGCCTTTGCCTCGAGCGCGTCGAACGGGTCGAACGAGCCGCCGCATCCGTAGCAGAGCACCACGCGGTCGTTGCGCACCGCCTGGTGCAGCGCGCCGCCGGACTCGCGCAGCAGCACCAGCAGCGTGCGCGGATGGTCGTCCACCGCGGAATCGCCCACGTCGTCATGCGCGGGCTCGGTCACCATCACCCAATCGTACAGGCCGTCGCGGTCCAGGTCGGCAGCCACCGAGCACAGCGCGCGGCTGCCCGCGGGCACGAACGGCACGAGCTCCGCCGGCGCGCCCGCATCCCGCTGGGGAATGCAGACGGTATCCCTCAGGATCACGGCAGGCGCCCCGGGAGCAGTCGTGGGTGCGGCGGGCGGCGCGGCGCGGGAGGTCGCGGCGGACACCGCGGCGCTGGCCTTCACCGCGGCAGCGCGCGTGCGGGCGGAAGCGACACCGAGCGCGGCGGCGGCAGCCACGAGGGCGAGCGCGCCCACCCAGCGGAGCCTGGCGCGGCGGTTCAGCGAGGAGATCGGCACGGGAGGGGGTGGTGGATCGTGGAGCGGTAACCGCGGGAAACCTGCACCGAAGCGGCCGGTCCGGCGAGTACGCGCCGCGGCCCCAGGGCGTTTCACCGGATCCTGGTGAAAGCGCAGCGTGCGGCGGAACGCATCGCATCCCGCCGCACGCCGACTTCGTACTTCGTACCCCGTACTTCGTACTCTGCCGTTCAGTGCCGTGCCTTGCGCCCCTTGCGCCCGCGGTGGTTGCCGCGCTTGCCGCCGCCCCCGTGGCGCTGGCCCTTGCGGCGGGGGCGGTCCTCCCACGGCTGGCCGCCCCCGTCGCCGCGCGGGCGCCGCTGCTCGTGCGACGTCTGGCCCAGCATCCGCCGCGCCTCTTCCAGCGACTCCGCGCGCACCGCCTCGCGCTTGCCGCGCGTGACCGTCCAGTGCAGCGGGCGGTCCAGCACCGGCAGGTCGTCGTCGCCGATCTCGTGCAGCAGCTTCTGCGGGATGCGCGCGCGGGCGATGCCCTTTCCGTCCTCCACCGCGTAGTCCAGCGGGTACTCCTGCCCCTGCAGCACGATGGAGTCCGGCAGCGCCAGCCACTTCGCGCGCTCCTCCGCCGGCACCAGCTCGTCCGGGCTGATGCGGATGGAGGTGCGCAGGAACTCGGAGTACGAGCCGATCGGCCCCAGCTTGCGCATCACGTACTCGGTCAGCGCCTTCTCGTTGGCGACGGCCGTCGCGCCGCCGGAGCGCCGGTACACCTCGCGCAGCTCGCGCAGCGCCTCGCGGTTGGCCCCGTTGTCCGGATGATACGCCGCGCCGCTGGCCACCGCCTCCGCCAGCACGCGCCGGCACTCGTCCGCCAGCGCCGGTGGAAAGGCGTCGATGCCCTCCTCCTCGCTCTCCAGCACGAAGCCGTGGAACTCGCGCGTGCGCTGCAGGCGCAGCGGCGCGCGGCGGTGCGCCGGGTCGTAGACCACCGACTCCGCGCCCGTGCCGGCCAGCTCCCAGACGATCTCGTGCGGGAGCTGCGTGCCGCTGATGGAGCCCCGCGCGCGCCCGAAGCGGTCCGCGAAGTACACGATCTCGCCCGCCACCGCGCCCCAGGTGCCGCAGACGCTGGTCTTGGAGACGCTGACCTCCTCGCCCCAGCTCGTCTCCTCGTCGATCACCAGGTCGAAGGGCATGACCCGCGCGACCAGGCGGTGCCAGTCGCGCTCCAGGCTGTCGTTGAGCGGCGGCAGGCGGCGCGGCAGCTCCAGGTCCAGCCCGCGGTAGATGGAGGCGATGGCCAGCGCCGCGTCCTCGATGGCGCGCTGCATCACCCCCCGCTCTTCCGCCCACTTGGTGAGGCCTTCCTCGTCGAACACGTGCCGCGGCAGGCCGTACACGGAGCCCAGCGTGCCCGTCTTCTCCAGCGCGTCGCGGTAGATCTGGTACGCCGTCAGGTGGTCGCTGCCCTTGACCACGTACTCGCCGATGTCGTTGTCCTGCTGGCGCAGCATGCGGTGCAGCGACTCGATGGACGCGCACGCCGCCACGATGGGCACCATGTGGTCGTCCGCCTGCACCAGCAGCTCGCCCCAGGCGCGGTCCACGGGCAGCACCTCCACCTCGCGCCCGTACTGCGTCAGCCGGTTGTTGGCGATGAGCCCGCGGCGCTCCAGCAGCTCCACCGAGCGGCGGTAGGCGATCTTGTCCAGCGGCACCGGCAGGTCCAGCTCGTCCGCCCGGACGCCCATGTCCGCGCAGGTCATGGCCACGCGCTCGGGGTCGCCCGCGAGCTGGAAGTGCGGCGGCGTGGGCTTGAGCTTGTCGAACTCGATGTCGCGCTCGGAGAGGATCCACACCTCGCCGTTCTCCACGCGGCCGTGCACGCGCCCGGCCATCTGCAGGATCTCGTTGGCGCCCAGCGGCATGCGCGTCAGGACGGACTTGCCCTTCTTGACCAGCGTGGTGAACTGCGCGTCCTCGATGACCACCGTGTCCAGCCCGCGCAGGTTCAGCGCGCTCTGCCCGGCCGCCGTCATCGCCAGCACGAAGGGGTGCGGGGCGCCGTCGTCCTCCAGGAACGGGCGCAGCTTGGCCACCGGCTCGCCGCCGTGGTAGAACTCCGTCAGCACCTCCGGCCAGCGCTCGCCCACCATCTTCGCGACCTGCTCCGTCCCCGCGCGCGTGGGCACGAACACGGCGACGCCGCGCTTTGCCTTCAGCACGTGCTTCATGTAGCGGTCGCCCAGGAACGCGCCCGGGTCCGTCGTGTTGGAGACGCGCACCTCCGCCGCCTTGTCGGGGTCGAAGGCGCTGCTGTGGATGATGGCCGCGGCCTCGAGGTATTCCGCGTAGAAGCTGGGGTCGACCGTGGCGGAGAGCCAGATGAAGCGGCAGCCGGCGCGCTTGGCCAGGGCCAGGCACAGCTCCAGCTCCGCGCTGGTCTGGTGGATCTCGTCGACGATGACGACGTCGCTCTTGTCGATCAGGTCGTCCTGCAGCCAGCGCCGGGCAATGCCGGTGGTGACGATGACCACGTTCCAGGTGGGCGTCTCGGGCGTGGCCTCGCGCTCGCGGTTGACCACGCCCACCCGCAGCTCCGGCCCCACGATCTCCTCCGCCATGGGGCGGATCGCCAGCGTCTTGCCCGTGCCGGTACCGGCCACGATGCCGAAGCCGCGGCCGGAGCGCGCCAGCTCGCGGATCTCGTCGCCGTGCTCGCGGCCCAGCACCGTCTCCACGCCGGTGAGCTGCACGCCCAGCTCGATGGTCTCGCAGCTCGCCCGCGTGGGCGCGATGACGACGATGCGCCCCTCTTCCGGGCGCCCTGGATATCGTTCCGAAGGAGGCGTCTTCGCGACCTCGACCATGCGGCTCCGTCCCTGTGCTGTGTCGGCGTGTAAGCCAGCCTCTCACGGAAGCGAAACCGCCCGCCGCGAGACATACGCGGCGGGCGGAAGAGCAGGAAGCAAGCCACCTCAGCAAGAGGCTTCACCACGACGAGATTCGTTATGGGAAGTAGCGGTAGATGTCCCTGCGTGGCAGCACCCGCACGAAGGTGACCACGTCGTCGTGGAGCGACATCCCGATGCGGTAGTCGCCGATCCGAATCCGGTAGTAGGGTCCGTTGCCGCTGAGCTTTTTCACGTGCGGCACCGACCGCAGATCTGGCGCGGCTTCCACCTCGAGGATCGCACGACGAACCTGCTCGCGGACAGCCTCATCCGGGAGCTTCCGAACGTCGCGCAGGAAAGAGCTGGTGAACGAGCTTTTCACGCCGGGGATTCCAGCGCTCGGAACACCTCGTCCCGCGAGACGGCGCCGCTGACTTCGCCTTCCTGGATAGCCCGTACCAGGGCAACGTCCTCCAGCACCTCGGCCAGCACGTCGCGCAGGAGTTCCGATCGCTCCTCGAGCACCTCGATGAGCGCCAGCTTCAGCGCGTCTTTCAACTGCGTCTCGCTGAGAGAGGGTGCGACCATGCGTGCTCCCGTTCCCGGGTGTGTTGGCTCCAGCGGCTGCCGTGGTTGAATCATCGCCAGAACTGGCGATAGCAGCAAGTAACCGGCAGAATATCGAAGCACCTGGCGACCTCGACTGCGACGAATCCGATGACCCAGCCGTCCCACACGCTCGTTTTTACGAACGCCGCAGAGATCGCCGCGTGCACCGGACCCTGCCGCGAGGCGGAGGGCGCGGACCCCGCCGCCGTGCACGTCGGCGCCGCGCTGGCCGTGCAGGACGGCCGCGTGGCGGCGCTGGGGCCGGAGGCGGAGGTGCTGGCGGCGTACCCGGACGCGGAGCGGGTGGACTGCGGCGGCGGCGTGCTGGCGCCGGGGTTCGTGGATTCGCACACGCACGCGGTGTTCGGTCGCTGGCGCGCGGACGAGTACGCGCTGCGCTGCACCGGCGTGCCGTACATGGAGATCGCGCGGCGGGGCGGAGGCATCAACGCCAGCGTGAGAGACCTGCGCGGCCGCTCGGAAGACGAGCTGGTGGAGATGGCGCTCCCCCGCCTGCGCGAGATGCTGCTGGGCGGCACCACGACGGCGGAGGTCAAGAGCGGCTATGGCCTCTCCACCCAGGACGAGCTGAAGACGCTGCGCGCCATCCGCCGCCTCAACGAGCTGCAGCCCATCGAGCTGGTCCCCACCTTCCTGGGCGCGCACGAGTTCCCGCCGGAGTACCGCGACCGGCGCGACGCCTACGTGGACCTGCTGGTGGAGGAGATGATCCCGGCGGTGGCGGAGGCGGGGCTGGCGCGCTTCTGCGACGTGTTCATGGAGCCGGGCGTCTTCGACCGCGCGCAGAGCGAGCGCATCCTGCGCGCCGGCATGGACCACGGCCTCCGGCCCAAGCTGCACGCGGACGAGCTGGAGGGGAGCGGTGGGGCAGAGCTGGCCGCGGAGCTGGGCGCCGCCAGCGCCGACCACCTGGGCGACATCAGCGAGGCCGGCATCGCCGCGCTGGCGGCGTCGCGCACGGTGGCGACGCTGCTCCCGGCGACGCTCTTCTTCCTGGGCCGCCCGCGCTGGGCGCCGGGGCGCAAGCTGC
Source organism: Longimicrobium sp. (assembly GCA_035715345.1). Classification (GTDB taxonomy): domain Bacteria; phylum Gemmatimonadota; class Gemmatimonadetes; order Longimicrobiales; family Longimicrobiaceae; genus Longimicrobium. Next base: position 2,809 of record DASTLD010000489.1, on the reverse strand, counting down.
TGGACGCCGGCGCCACCGTCGCGCTGGCCACGGACTTCAACCCGGGCAGCAGCCCCACGTCCAGCATGCACTTCGTGCTGACGGCCGCGTGCAGCCGCATGGGCCTGAGCCCGCACGAGGCGCTGCGCGCGGGCACCGCCGGCGGCGCCGCGGCGGTGGAGCTGGCGGACGGCCGCGGCACCCTGGCCGTCGGCGCGCCCGCGGACATGGTGCTGTGGAACGTCTCCGCCGCCGCCGAGCTCCCCTACCGACTGGCGGCCCCGGTCATCGAGAACGCCTGGAAGCGCGGCGAGCCGGCGCTGTGAGCTGGTTCCGGCGAGGCGCATCGCGGCCGGCGTGGACCTGGCCCTACACGCCCGACGACCGCGACCGCGTCGTCCCGCTCCCCGAGGTGCCGCAATCCGACGTCGGCGCGCCGCTGCCGGTGGTCCTGGCCAGCGAGCGCACGCTCCTGCTCGTCTACATGATCCAGGAGACGCTGCCCGCCTGGGAGGGCGCGGATGTGGCCGGCGTCGAGAGCGGAGACCTGCCCATCGCGGTCGTCCAGTTCCATCGCCCGTACGCTCACATGCTGGGCTGGCCGAACGACGAGGCGTTCGCCGGGCATCCGCTCGCCGCGCGAGGCCTCCATCCGTACGGCGCGTTCGTGGTGGAGGACTCTTCGTGGATCCGCGCCCTGGAGCGCATGAACTCCGTGCATCCCCTCCACGACCCCGCGCGCTTCCGGCCGCGCACGCACTACGTGCTCTCCTTCCACGATTCCACGTTCGAGTGCGTGGCGGAGGGGTTCTCCTTCACCGTCAGGAATGGCTCTCTGCGTGAAACCGCCGCCGAGGCGTTGAACCACCTCGCGTAGACACTGAATTCGGCCACGAGTCCACGCCGGTGTCCGACGCACCGGGAGGTGTATCGGCTCGGCCCGGGACGGCTCCGGCGCGCCCGGGCTCGGGCGGCGAAACTCGCTCGAACAGTGCGGAAAGCGCCTCATCCCACAGTTTGACGCACCTTGTAGGCGCGGTTATGTTTCCGCCCGTTCCGGACCCGTGGTTCACCCGAACGGAGGATACATGGCGCTACGTGACCGCTATCGTGGTCTCTCGCTGGCGGAGAGCCTGGCTCTCCAGGCCCGCGAGAACCCGCGGCGGCCCTTCCTGGTGCACGGCGACCGGAGGCTCACGTACGCGCAGGTGGACGCGCAGGCCGACGCCCTGGCGGCGGCGCTGTGCGAGCTGGGCATCGAGGCCGGCGACCGCATCGCGCTGACCCTTCCCAACTGGCCGGAGTTCGTGGTCTCGGCCTTCGCGGCGGCCAAGCTCGGCGCCGTCATCGTCCCGCTCAACCCGCGCTTCACTCCCCCCGAGCTGCAGTACATGCTGCGGCACTCGGAGTCCGTGGCCGTGGTCACGGCGGAGAACTGGGAGGGCATCGACTACCTGGCGCGGTTCGAGCAGTTCCTGGGCGTGCTGCCGGACCTGCAGTACGTGCTGTCCGTGGGCGAGGAGGACCTGTGGTACGACGACCGCATCCACCAGTTCGAGGACCTGGTGTCCGCGGGCGAGGGGCGGCCGTACCCCCGGCGTGAGGGCGGCGCGGACGACCTGTTCGCGATCCTCTACACGTCCGGCACCATGGGCAAGCCCAAGGGCGTGCAGATGAGCCACGAGAACCTGATGGCCAACGCCGCCGCCAGCGCGGACGCCATCGGCCTCACGGCGGACGACGTGGTGTTCGGTGTCAACACGCTGTTCAACGCGTTCGGCATCGGCACCGGCGTGCTGGGGACCATGGCGGCGGGCGCGGCGCTGGTGCTGAACGACGGCATGGACGCGTCGGCGGCGCTGGACATCGTGGAGCGCGAGCGGGTCAGCGTCTTCCACGGCGTGCCCACCAACTTCGTGCTGGCGATGAACGAGCCGGGCCTCCCGGGGCGCGGCCTCTCTTCGCTGCGCACGGGCGTGGTGGCGGGCGCGCCGGCGCCGGAGGAGCTGGTGCAGCGCATCCAGCGCGAGCTGGTGCCCGGCATCCGCGTGGGATACGGGATGACGGAGACGGGCAACCTGGTCTCCGTCAACGGGCCGGACGACCCGCCGGGCAAGCAGGTGGCCACCGTGGGGCGCCCCCTGCCGGAGGTGGAGGTGCGGGTGCTGGACGTGGACGGCACCGTGCTGCCGGTGGAGTCCGTGGGCGAGGTGGCGGTGCGCGGGCCGGGCGTCATGCGCGGCTACTACCGCCAGCCCGGCGAGACGGCGCAGGTGTTCACGGACGACGGCTTCTTCCTGACCGGCGACCTGGGGATGGTGGACGAGGAGGGCTTCCTCCACATCCTGGGCCGGCGCAAGGAGATGATCATCCGCGGCGGGTTCAACGTGTACCCGCGCGAGGTGGAGGACCGCCTGCACGCCCACCCGGCGGTGCTGGACGTGGCGGTGGTGGGGCTGCCCGACGAGATCCTGGGCGAGGTGGCCTGCGCCTGCATCGTCCCCGTGGAGGGGGCCATCGTGACCGGCGAGGAGATCCGGGACTTCTGCCGGGAAGTGCTGGCGGACTACAAGGTGCCGGACCTGGTCCGGTTCCTGGACAGCTTCCCGATGACGGGGAGCGGCAAGGTACGGCGGGTGGAGCTCGCGCGCATGATCAGCGCCGAGGAGTCCAGCCGCCGGTAGGTCTTTTGAGCGCGAGGCTTCTCCGGCTGTCGGGGGAACTGCGAGTGCGTGAGTGCGTTGGTGCGTGAGTGCGGGAGCAGCGGCTTCGCGAGGGGAGATCTTCCCCGCGCCAGCCCCCCGCCGGTCCGCACTCCCGCACTGCCGCA
>DASTLD010000488.1:0-13309 GCA_035715345.1 Longimicrobium sp. | reverse complement strand
AGGACAACGGCGGCGTCTGGCGCGTGTCCTGGTCCAACGGCCGCGGCTGCGGGGGCGAGGCGCGCATCCGCGACGGCGTGCGCTTCGGCGCGGGGGGCGTGGCCTCCGTCGCGCCCGGCGGTGAGCTGCGGCTGGAGCTGCGCCGCGGCGGCGACCGCACGGAGGTGGAGGTGCGCGCGGGAGAGGACGGACCCCGCAGGACCATGCGCGTGAACGGGCGGGCCGTGCCGTGGGACCGCGCGGCGGACGAGTGGCTGGCCCGCGCCGTCCCCGTGCTGCAGCGCTACACCCGCTACGGCCGGCCGGAGAAGACCGCCGAGCAGGCGGAGGCGGACGCCGACGCGGTGCGCAGCGAGGCGGAGGGGCTGGTGCGCGGCGCCGGGGGCCGGGCCGAGACGGTGGAGGTGATCCGCCGCGCCGCGGACGAGGCGGTGCGCTCCGGCGCCGACACCACGAAGTCGCGCCTGCTCCCGCCGCTGGAAGAGCCCGCCTTCCCCGCCGGCCCGGGTGACGGCGGGCCGACCACGATCATGAACCGCAGGGCCACGCAGCAGGGCGTGGAGTGCCTCAGCACCCTGCGCGCTCGGAACGCGTATCCCACCGCGGACCGGCGTGGGATCGCCCGCCTGGAGCGTGATGGCTACGCCAGCATCAGCGAGCGCTGCGGCGACCGGCAGTGGGCGGTGCACATCACCCCCGCGGCGGACGGCTCCCCGCGCTACGCCTGGTCCGGCGAGGTGCCCGACGCCGGCCGCGAGGCGTGGCTCGCGGACATCCTCGGCTACTTCGGCCGCGGGCTGCCCGCGCGCTGGTGACGCGCATCGCCTGAATCCCCATCCAAGACCCTGGACGGCTCCGTGGGATGCCCGGCGCGGGCATCCCCGGGCGGAGCCCTGCCCATACCGAGACACGGTCCCATGCGAATCCACGCCATCACCCTCCCGCTGATCCTGGCCGCCGCGGCGCCGCTGGCCGCGCAGACCACCCCGCCGCTGGGGGCGCCGCCGCTGCCGGTGCAGGCGGCGTCCCACATCGACGAGCACATGCGGCGGCTGGTGCCCTTCGGCTTCTCCGGCGCGGTGCTGGTGGCGTACCGGGGCAGCGTGCTGCTGGACCGCGGCTACGGCATGGCCGACGCGGAGAAGTCCCTCGCCGCGACGCCGGAGACGGTGTTCTACATCGGCTCCATCGCCAAGCAGTTCACCGCCGCCGCCATCCTGAAGCTGGAGGCGGAGGGCAGGCTGTCGGTGACCGATCGCATCTCCCGCTTCTTTCCCCAGGCGCCGGCGGACAAGGCGGGCATCACGCTGCACCAGGTGCTGACGCACACCGCCGGGCTCCCCGAGTACATGCCGGGCCGTGACGACCAGCCGCTGGAGCGCGACGCGGCCGTGCGGTGGATCCTGGCCGAGCCGCTGATCGGGCCCGTCGGCGGGGAGTTCGCCTACTCCAACGCGGGCTACACGCTGCTGGCGGCGGTGGTGGAGGTGGTGTCCGGGACGGGGTACGAGCCGTTCCTGCGCGAGAAGTTCTTCCTTCCCGCGGGGATGCTGCACACCGGGCGCGTGCTGCCGGACTGGAGCGGGAGCACGGTGGCGGTGGGGTCGAACGGCGGGCGGCGGATGGCGCCCCCGCTGGAGCGCCCGGCGATGGCGGACGGGCCGTCGTGGAACGTGCGCGGCGCGGGCGGGCTGATGTCCACTACCGGCGACCTGCTGCGCTGGGCGCAGGCGCTGCACGGCGGCCGCCTGCTCCCCGCCGCGCAGCTGGCGAAGATGACGACGGGCGGCGTGCGGCTGGATCCGGGGGGGCGCAACCTGGCGGGCTACGGCGGCGTCAAGGTCACCTTCCCGGACGGGCGCAGGGCGTTCGGCATCGCGGGAGGCGACGGCACCTTCAACGCCATCCTGACGCACTACGCCGACGGCTACGTCGTCGTCGCGGCCTCCAACGTGGGCGAGCGGCCGGTGGAGTCGCAGGGCCGCGTGCTGAACGCGCTCCTGTTCGGCGGGCCGTACCAGGCGCCGCCGGTGGCCGCGCAGGTGGATCCCGCCGCGCTGGCCGGCCTGGCCGGCACCTACCGCCTGCCCACCGGCGGCACCGTCCGCCTGGCCGCGGACGGCGGGCGCGTGCGCATGACCGCGGAGGGGCAGGACGCGCTGGACGCCCTGGCCGCCCGCCCGCTGCCGGCGGACCGGTCCGCCGGCCTGAACGCCCGCGCCCGGGAGATGCTGGAGGCCGCCGAGCGCGGCGACTTCGCGCCCCTGCACGCGGCGTTCGGCGGGCAGGTGCCGCTGGAGGAGGTGCGGCAGGCGCACACCCGGTTCACGGATGCGATGGAGCAGGAGCTCGGCGCGCTGCAGGGCATCGACGTGGTCGGCTCCGTCGACGCGGGCGAGCTGGTGCGGACGCTGGTGCGCTACCGGCTCGAGCGCGGCACGCGGCTGCTGCGCATGGGCTGGGCGGGCGGCGCCCTGGCCGGCATGCAGCCGGTGCGCGACCTGCCCGCCACCACCGTCGTCCCCGTCGCCCCCGGCGAGCTGGCCGCCTACGACTTCATGACCGGCCGCACGCAGCGCCTGCGCATCCGCGGCGCCGCGCTGGTCATCGACACCGCGTCCGGCGAGGTGGCGGCCGCCCGGGAGGGGTAGGGCGATGGAAGAGCATCCACGTGACGGGATCAGCGTGGGTCGCACAGGCCCGGCCGGCGGTTGAACCCTCGCCGGGGGCTCGCCCTGCCACGGCACGACGCCTCGCGCACCACCCTTCTCCCTCTCCCACGGCAGTTTGTGGGAGAGGGACAGCGTGCCCCGACGGACGCGACGAAGTCGCGCGCCGGCGGGGCACGCAGGGTGAGGGCCTCCAAACTTTGTCCAATCCGTCTCTGTTCCCCTGGCACGTTTGCCGCATTCCGCTCGCGCGCACCGTCCATATCGCGGTGATCTCCGGCGAGGAAGGCAGACACCAGGAAGTGGGGATGATGGGGAAGAAGCTGCACGACAACAGCCTGGGCCTGGTGGCGGTGCTGCTGTTCGTCATCGCGCTGGTCGGCCAGACCCTGACGGGACACAGCGTCTACAACGACGAGCAGGTGGAGCACGGCGAGCGGCCGGTGGGCCTGGTGGAGTACCTGCGCCAGGGCCACTTCGGCGAGGCCACGTTCGAGAACTGGGAGTCCGAGTTCCTGCAGATGGGCGTGTTCATCTTCCTGACCGCCCTGCTCGTCCAGCGCGGCTCGGCGGAGTCGAAGAAGCCCGAGGACGAGCGGGAGCCCGGCGAGAAGGACGAGCGCGAGGACGACCCCGCCCTGCACCGGGGCGACCCCGACGCCCCCTGGCCCGTGCGCTACGGCGGCTGGGCCGCGAAGGTCTACTCCAACTCGCTCAGCATCGCCTTCCTGGTCCTGTTCCTGGCCACCTTTGCCCTCCACGCCGTTACCGGCGCGCGCGAGTTCAGCGCGGAAGAGACGGCGCACGGCGGGCAGCCCGTCTCCGCGCTGGAGTACCTGGGCGAGCCGCAGTTCTGGTTCGAGTCGTTCCAGAACTGGCAGAGCGAGTTCCTGGCGGTGCTGGCCATCGTGATGCTCTCCATCTTCCTGCGCCAGCACGGCTCGCCGGAGTCCAAGCCGGTGCACGCCCCGCACGAGCAGACCGGCTCGGAGTAGGCGGACCGCATCACCCCCACCACAAACGCCGCCGCGGCTGACACCTGCGGCGGCGTTGTCCCGTATTGTCCCCGCCGGTGTCCCACGCGGGGAACACCCCGCACGCCGGTGACGGCGGCGGGGGGACCGTCGTCGGGAGGAAACCGCGCCGCGACAACGATTTTCCGCCGCCCCGGGCGGCTGTCACAAAGGGCACGGGTGATGCCTTGTATCACCCGCGGGCGCCGGAGCGGGTGCCCGGAAAGGAAGGAGGAGATGGAGATTGCTCGTCGGTTCCTGGAGACCACGCCCACGCGGTACGAAGCGTACCTGGCGCTGCAGCGCGCGCTGATGCGCCGCTTCGAGGCCCGCGGCGGCACCCACGAGGACTTCTGCCGCCGCCTGGCGCCGGTGTTCCACCGGCGCTACGGGCCGCTGCTGCTGGACGGGATCTCGCGCTGACCACCACGCGCGAGACGCACGAAAGGCCGCTCCCCCCGCGGGGGAGCGGCCTTCGTCGTTCTCGGCGGAGCGGATGCGGCGGCCGCGGGTGCGTCCCGAGGGGGTCGCACCACGGGCAGGGCCGCGGAACGGGACAGGGGCTCCGGCCGGTTGCGGCGGGAGCCCCTGGGTCCGCTACTGCAGCGCGGGCTGGTTGGCGGCGGCGGCTGCCGCGCGGGCGGCCGCGCCGTCGCGCGTGCCCGCCTCACGCGACTGGCGCGTGTACGTGTCCTCGAAGGGCACCATGAACCACTCCCAGAGCTTTCTGCCGGCCTTGCCGTGCAGGGCGCGCTGGTATGCCTCTTCGTATGCCTGTTTGTTCCCGACCATGCGGACCTCCGGGTGCGGGGAAAACGACCGGCAATGTGGACCAGGGATCGGCGGACGCCGAATGTCAAACAGCCGTATCGCGCAACAACTTATCACAACGGCGCGCTGAGCGCCACTCATTCGGCGGCCGCGCGCTCCGGCTCCTCGTCGCGCACCATGCGCAGGCTGGCGTCGTACTCCTTGCCGCCGGGCAGCGCCAGGGTGGAGAGCACACCCGTCCAGGCGTTGCCCTCGGAGTCGCGCGCCTGCACCACCTGCGTGGCCAGACCGCCCGCCTCCGCCCGCTGCGTGAGCGTCCACCCCGCCTGCCGGAGTTGCTCCGCGTAGTGCGACAGCAGCTCTCCGCCGCGCATCTCCGTGGTGATGCGGGCGAAAACGGCGTGCGACCCCTCCGCGGTGGAGCTCGAGGATCCTCCGCGCGTGGTGCAGCCTGGCGGCGCCACCAGCGACGGAATCACCAGCGAATGGAGCTGCGAGTGGCCCGCCTCCCTGCGGCGGCCGCAGGGGGAGAACCGCCGGTCCGCGCTGTACATCACCCGCACGTCGCTGCCGCCGCCCTCGCGCGCCGCCACCGTCAGGCTGACGTAGCGGTTGTCCGGCCCGCAGAAGAGAGGCGTCTCGCGGGGTGCCTGCGCGGACACGAACCCCCCGCCGCGGCCGAACGGCCCATCCGGAGCCTCCGGCCGCCACCCCGCCGCCTGCAGGCGGCTGGCAACGGAGGACTGGACGGCGGCGGGTGCGTCGCCCGCCTGCGCCACCACCACCGTGTAGCGCAGGCCCACCGTGGCACCCAGCACGCGCGCGCCCGCCGGGAGCGCCTCGGCCGGGAAGGACTCCGGCGCGCGGCCCACGAGCAGCTCGGGTCGCGGGTCCGATTCGATGCCGAACCAGGGAAGCAGCGCTTCCACGAGCTCGCGCGGGATCATGTCGTCCTGCGCGCGGGCGGTGGGGGCGCAGGTCAGCAGGCCGGCGGCAATCAGGAGCAGGGGCGAAAGGCGGGACGCATTCACGGGGACCTCCGGTGAACGGCGTGGACGGATCCGCATCATCCACCTCCACCCTACTGGGCTGCGCCCCGGAACGCAAGTTTTCCGTCACACCGTGCGGCGGGCCGCCAGCGCGCGCAGCTCGGCGGCGACACGCGCGACCACCGGCTCCCAATCACCCGCCTGCTCCTGGCGGAACAGGCGCATGGTGGGGTACCAGGGGCTGTCCCCGCGGCCCTCCATCCAGCGCCAGTCCGCCTCCGCCTGCAGCAGCGTCCAGACGGGCACCGCCAGCGCCCCCGCCAGGTGCGCCGTCATGGTGTCGACGGTGACGATCACGTCCAGCGAGCGCAGCAGACGCGCCTCGTGCAGCAGGTCCGCCGCGCCGGGGTGGGTGCCGAACGAGCCGTCCCACTCCTCCAGGCCCGGGCCGCCCTGGAAGACGAACCAGTCGACGCCGCCGATCTCGCGGAGCGGCGCCAGGAGCGGGAAAGGGATGGACCGCCGCTCGTCCCACTCGCCCGAGCGCCAGACGATGCCGGCGGCGAGCCGTCCCGTGCGCGGCAGCGGCGCCGGGTCCACGTGCAGGTAGGGGACGTCGCGGGGGATGGTCGCCAGGGTGGTGCGGAAGACGTGCGCCAGCTCCATCAGCTCCACGTCCACGTCGTGCTCCACCTCCGGCGCGCCGTCGTGCAGCGGCAGCAGGCGCCCGATGCCGCGCACCGTGCGCAGCAGGGGGATGAGCTTCGGCTGCACCCGGTAGACCGCCTCCGCGGCGGTCCGCTGGACGAGGGGGGCGTAGCGGATGAACTGCAGCGTGTCGCCCAGGCCGTGGTAGCAGCGCACCAGCACGCGCCGGCCGCCGAGCGGGGTCCCGTCCCACACCCACTGCTCGTGGCGAGGCCAGTGCCGGCACGACGCCCCGCCGCGGGAGCGCAGCAGGGTGTCGCTGATGGTCCAGGCCTCCTCCCACTCCCCTCGCCGCGCGTGCCGCATCCAGTCCGCGGCCATCCGCGCCCACGCCTGCTCGTCCATCGGCGGCAGCGAGCCGGAGGGGGTCAGTACGGGCTGTCTTCCGTGGTGTCGGCGCTGGCTTCCTGGAAGCGCGGGGTCACCTTTGCCAGGTGCACGTCCAGCTCGCGCGTGCGGTTCTTGGCGGCAATCTCGTCCACGATCTCGTCGAGCGACACCACGCGCTGCTCCTTGACCTTGTGGCGCCGCACCGCGGCCGTCCCCTGCTCCGCCTCGCGGTCGCCCACCACCAGGATGTACGGCAGCTTCTGCTTCTCCGCCTGGCGGATGCGGTAGTTGAGCGACTCGTACTGCTGCACCTCCGCCCGCACGCCGGCCGCGCGCAGCCGGTCGCGCACCTGGTGCGCGTAGTCCAGGTGCTTCTCGTCGCTGATGGGCAGCACCGCCGCCTGCACCGGCGCCAGCCACACCGGCAGCGCGCCCGCGAAGTGCTCCACGATCACCCCGATGAAGCGCTCGATGGAGCCGAAGATGGCGCGGTGGATGACGATGGGCGTCTGCCGCGTGCCGTCCGCCGCCGTGTACTCCAGCTCGAAGCGCTGCGGGAGCTGCCAGTCCAGCTGGATGGTGCCGCACTGCCACTTGCGCCCCAGGCTGTCCTGGATGGAGATGTCGATCTTGGGGCCGTAGAAGGCACCATCGCCCTCGTCCACCCAGTACTCGCGCCCGGCGGCGTCCAGCGCCTGGCGCAGGGCCTGCTCCGCCGCGTCCCACTGCTCCAGCGTGCCCAGGTACTTCTCCGGCCGCGTGGAGAGCTTCATGGAGTACTCCAGCCCGAAGACGGAGTAGAAGCGGTCCACCAGCTCCAGCAGGCTCACGATCTCGTCCTGCACCTGCTCCGGCGCCAGGAAGATGTGCGCGTCGTCCTGCACGAAGCTGCGCGTGCGCATCAGCCCGTGCAGCGCGCCCGTGACCTCGTTGCGGTGCAGCACCTGGCTCTCCGCCACGCGCAGCGGCAGGTCGCGGTAGCTGTGCGAGTGCGACCGGTAGAACAGCATCGTGTCCGGGCAGTTCATCGGCTTGATGACGAAGTCGGGCTGACCCGCCGCGTCGCGCACGATGAACATGTCGTCCTGGTAGTGCTCCCAGTGCCCGGACGTCTGGAACAGGTCCGGCCGGTAGAGCACGGGGTTCAGGATCTCCACGTACCCGTACTCGGGCATCAGCTCGCGCCAGAAGCGGCCCAGCTCGTTGCGCACCAGCAGCCCCTTGGGGTGCCAGAGCGCGGACGCGGCCCAGGGGTGGAAGCTGAACAGGTCCAGCGCCGCACCCAGCACGCGGTGGTCGCGCGCCTTCGCCTCTTCCACGAAGGCCAGGTACCCCTTGAGCGCATCGCGGCTGTCCCATGCCGTGCCGCTCACGCGCTGCAGCGACGGGTTCTGCTCGCCGCGCCAGTGCGCGGGCGACGACGCCAGCAGCTTGACGTGCTGGCACCACCCCGTGTCCGGCACGTGCGGCCCGGCGCACAGGTCCACGAAGTCGCCGTTGCGGTAGAAGGTGACCACCTGGTCGCCCAGCTTTTCCAGGATGTCGAGCTTGTACTGCTCGCCGCGCTCGCGGAAGAACTCGACGGCCTCGGCGTGCGGCACCACCGCCACCTCGAACGGCTGCTTCTGCTTCGCCACCTCGCCCATCCCCTCCTGCACGGCGGCGATCTCCTCGGGCGCGAGCGGAGCGTCCAGGCGCACGTCGTAGAAGAAGCCGTGCTCCGTGGCGGGGCCGGTGGCAAAGCGCGCCTCCGGCCGCACGCGGCGCAGCGCCGTGGCCATCACGTGCGCCGACGAGTGGCGGATGCGGCGCAGCTTCTCTTCCGGCGGCAGCGCCCTGAACTCGTCCGCGGCCACCGGCTTCCACTCCCGGTCCGCGAGCCAGCGATCCCAGTCCGTCATGCCCGGATTCCCTCGTATCGTCAGGTCAAAAAGGAGGCGGAGAATAGCGGATGCCGTTCCTCCGCGCCACGTTCTTCCTCGATCCCCCGGAACGAAAGAAGCCGCCCCGGTCAGGGAGCGGCTTCCGTGGTCCGGCCGTGGAGCATGCTCACCCTGCCGCGCGGGCGAGCTCGGCCGTGCGGGGGGTGGTGGCGGCGCCCGTGTGCTGCCGCAGGATGTCCACGTAGCGGTCCGCGATGGCCGGCCAGGAGAAGTTGCGCGCCGTGTACGCCGCCGCGCGCCGCGAGGCGTCCGCCACCAGCGCCTGGTCGCCGCGGTAGGAGAGCACGGCCATGGCGAACGCGTCCGGGTGGCCGCTGGGCAGCAGGTGCCCGTTCTGGCCCTCGCGGATCACGTCGCTGATGCCCTCCAGGTCCGCCGCGATCACCGGCAGGCCGCACAGCCCCGCCTCCAGCATGACCACGCCGAAGCCCTCGATGTCGCCGCGCACGTGCACGTTGGGCATCACGAACAGGTCCGCGCCGCGGTACAGCTTGCCCAGCACGTCCTCGTCCACCTTGCCCAGCATGCGCACGTTGCCCTGCAGCCCGTGCCGCTCGATGGCGGCGGCGATGCGGGGCGTCATGGGGCCCTCGCCCGTGACCAGGTAGTACACGTCCCCCGGCAGGCGCGGCATGACGGAGTCCGTGAACCACTGGAAGCCCTTGCGCTCCTGGTGCCGGCCCACGCTGCACAGCAGCAGCGCGTGGTCGGGGATGGACTCCGGCGACTCGCCGATGGCGCGCAGCAGCTCGCGTCGCGCGGCCAGCCGGTCGCGCGGGGCCGTGAACAGCACCGGGTCCACGCCGCAGGGCACCACGTGCGTGCGCGGGCGGGCGGCGCCGCGGCGCAGGCACTCCTTGGCCGTGGCGCGGCTGATGGGCAGCACCAGGTCCAGCGAGCGCAGCACCTTCGGCACGAACCACTGGTACCCCGGCGTGGGCAGCGTCACGTCGCGGCCCACGGGCACGGCGGCCGTGATGGCGCCGGCGCGGTGGATGGCGCGGCGCAGCACCGGCGTCAGCGCGGCCGTGACCATGGACGAGTGCAGCACCACGTCGATGCGGTCGCGCCGCACGATGCGGGGGATGGACCACAGCAGCCGCGTCATGTACCCGGGCATGCGGTACGGCGTGGCCTTCCACGTCGTCTCCAGCACCAGCGAGCGCAGCTCCACGTCCGGGTGCTCCGCGAGCGCGTCGCGGAGGCCCGTGGCCAGGCGCTGCATGCCGCCCACGTTCGAGACGGGGTCGCCGGGCAGCGGGAACGAGTGCGAGACGTAGAGAATGCGCAAGGCGGGTCCTTCGCGGCTAACTCGGTGTAAGTGGCGAATATACACCGTCTCGGGATGGGCGTCCAGCTTTTTCACGGCGGGAGGGGGTGCGGGGGGAGGGCGGGGGAAGTACGAAGTACGGAGTACGAGGTACGGGGGGTGAGGCGCGGAGTACGGGAGGGCGATGGGAAAGATTCGCGCGGGGCCCCACCCCCGGCGCCGGCCCCTCCCCCGCGCCCGGGAAGGGGCGGCGCATTCGCCGGCACCCGCCACGCGGCGCGGGAGAGGGGAGGCTTTGCCTCCAGCAGTTCTCCGCGTCCTCCGCGTCTCCGCGTGAGTCCGGCCGTTACCGCTCCTGGAAGTGCAGCACGCGCTCGCGGCCCACCACCACGGAGACCACGCGGTTGCGGCCCGCGGCCTTGGCGCGGTACATGGCCTGGTCCGCGGCCTCCATCAGCGCCTCGGGGTCCACCAGGTGCTCGCCCACCGCCAGGCCGATGCTGGCGGTGACGTGCGCGCTGCCGGCCTTCAGCTCCGCCAGGTGGCCGCGGAAGCGCTCCACGAAGCCCACGGCGCCGTCCAGGCCGATGTCGTAGAGCAGCACCGCGAACTCGTCGCCCCCGAAACGGGCGGGCAGGTCCAGGTTGCGGGCGCTGGAGCGCAGCAGCCGTCCCACGCGCTGCAGCACCTCGTCGCCCACGCGGTGGCCGTGCGTGTCGTTGATGCGCTTGAAGTGGTCCAGGTCCACCATCACCACCGCCAGCGAGCCGCCGTTGCGCCGCAGCCGGCCCGTCTCGCGGCGCAGCGCGTCCTCCAGCACGTGCCGGCGCGACAGCTCGGTCAGCGGGTCCACCAGCGCCGCCGCCTCCGTGACCGCCCACTTGCCCGCCGTGGCGATGCCCACGGCGCCCACGAAGACCAGGAAGCCGATCCAGAAGAGCGAGGGGACGCCCGGCAGCACGTGCGCCACCGGGATGGCCTCGAAGTACTCGCTGGCCAGGTCGTAGATGAGCGTGGCGGAAAAGCTGGCCGTGCCCGCCAGCAGCAGCCGCGCGTGCCGCCCGCGCATGCGCGCCGCCTTCCACACCCGCGCCACGACCACCAGCAGGCCGACGACCAGCGCCGCGTCGATCCAGCGGTTGAACTCCGCCAGCAGCCGCAGCGGCAACAGGGCGGTGATGGCGAACGCCAGCGCGAAGCCGCCGTCCACCAGCCGCCGCCAGCGCCCCTGCGGGGCGTCGAAGAGGTCGTGGACCAGCGCCACGTAGAAGGGCCCCGCCGCCAGCAGGGCCAGGAGGCCCAGCCGGTACGGGTTCATCACCGGCATCACCGCCTCCGCCACCGCGTCGGCGTAGGTGGCGCCGTACAGCGAGATGGCGCCGCAGAGCACGGCGAAGCGCAGGTTCTCGCGCGCGCTGGGGCGGCGGAAGAAGAAGGCCAGGTGGTAGACGCCGATGGCCAGGAACACCGCCACCAGCCCCGCGATGACCACGCCCCGCGGCGAGGTCTGCGCGGCCAGCACGTCGTAGCGGCCCACGCGCACGGACGACATCAGCCCGCCGTAGGCGTAGTCGTTGTAGACGCGCACCGCCAGCAGGTGGCGCCCCCCGGCGGCGCGCGCCAGCGCGGAGTCCGGCACCAGGAACAGCGCCGGCGGCACGCCCTCCACGAAGCGCGGGGGAAGCGAGCCGCGCCCGCCCAGCTTGACGCCGTTCCAGTAGACCTCGAAGGCGTCGCCCACCGTGCCCATGCGCAGGCCCACGGGCCCGCCCGCCACCCCGGCCGGCAGCTCCAGCGCGCGGCGGTACCAGCCGAAGCCGTCGTAGGGGCCGATGGCGGCCTCCCACTCGCCGGGCACGGGGATGCGGCTCCACCCCGCGGTGTCCGCGTCCGCCCGCGCCCACGCCACGTCGTCGCCGCGGCGGAACAGCCACGCGCCGTCCAGCGCCACGGAATCCGGGGCGGGCGCGGGGGCCTGGAGCAGGGCCAGCAGCAGGAGGGGCGTGATCACGGGGAGGAGACGGACGGGAGGGGATTCCGAATGCGCAAGTTTACCTTCGCGGGGGGCAGGGGGTCAAGGCGCACGCACGGGGTCACGACTTGCCGGGGGGCGGCGGCGCGCGATAGCTTGCGGCCCTCGCAAACCGTTGCTCCGCACTCCCTTCACCCAGGAGACGCGCGCCCGATGGCCACTCCCAATCCGCCCGCGCGGCAGGGCCCGCTCGCCACGCTGGCACTGACCGCGGGGCCGCGCTACGGCGACGAGCTGCCGGTGCCCGCGCCGGTGGTCACCGTGGGCCGCGCCGCCGGGTGCGAGGTGCGCATCGACGACGATTCCGTCAGCGCCCAGCACGCGCGCCTGGAGTTCGACCTGGGCGCCTGGCGCATCACCGACCTGGGCTCCGTCAACGGCACCTCCGTGGAGGGGCACCGCCTGGCGGCCAACGTCCCCGCGCCCGTGGCCTACGGCTCCACCATCCGCTTCGGCGGGGTGCAGCTCCAGCTCCGCGAGGCCGCGGCGGACGTGGAGGCCGCGCGTGCCGCCTACGTGCCGCCCGCGCCGGCCAGGACGCTCAAGGAGGAGCGCCGCGGCGCGCGCTTCCCCGTGTGGATGCTGCTGCTGGTGCTCGTGGTCCTGGCCTTGGCGGGCTGGCTGGTCTACACCAGCTTCATCGCCCCGCAGAACGTGACGCTCGCGCCGGCCTCGCCGCCCGCCGTGCTCCTCGCAGCGGGGATCGCCGCGCCGTGAAGCTGCGCTTGGAGGCGTTCGGCGACAGCCACGTGGGCCGGGTCCGCAAGGGGAACGAGGACGCGTTCCTGGCGGACGCCGAGCGCGGCGTGTTCCTGGTGGCGGACGGCATGGGCGGCCACGTGGCGGGCGAGATCGCCAGCGCCATCGCTTCGGAGGCGGTGGGGTCGCGGCTGACCGGCGGCGTGGACCGCGGGCTGACGGCGGACGAGCTGGCGCGGGAGATGACGGACGCCATCGCCGCGGCGGACGCGGCCATCGCGGCGCACGTGCAGGCGCACCCGCTGACGCTGGGGATGGGCACCACGCTCACCGCCTGCGTCATCTGCGACGACGGCACCTACCGCCTGGGCCACATCGGCGACAGCCGCGCCTACCTGCGCCGCGACGGCATGCTGGTGCAGATCACCCACGACCACACCTGGGTGCAGCGCGAGGTGGACGAGGGGCGCCTGCGCCCGGAGGCGCTGCGCCGCCACCCGCTGGGGCACGTGCTGACCCGCGCGCTGGGCACGGACACGCAGGACCAGCCGGACCTGGTCGCCGGGCGCCTGCTGCCCGGCGACGAGCTGCTGCTGTGCACGGACGGGCTGACCGGCATGCTGGACGACAAGCGGCTGGCGCGCATCCTGGATGCCGGGCTCGGCGTGCGGGAGACGGTGGCCGAGCTGATCCGCGCCGCCAACGCCCGCGGCGGCCGCGACAACATCACCGCCGTCATGGTCCGCGTCCTGGACTGACCCCGCCGCACCCCCGCGCGGCGGGTGCGGCGCCGCGGCTCATCCTCCCGATCCGCATCTCCCTCCCGGCCCCGTCCTCGCCATGGCCACGTCCGAATACCTGTCGGTGCTGGTGTCCATCATCGTG